>JASEHT010000009.1 GCA_030018675.1 Smithella sp. | reverse complement strand
TTGCCCTTCGGGCCGGTTTCGATTCCACGACGGTCACCCTCGGCTGCAAGTTAGGCGGGGCCAGCGGTGCTAATTTGGCTTGATCATCTGCACGATCAAGGTGCGTATTGGAAGCAGCCCACCACATGCTCACTAACGATATGCAAATGATCGCCGTCATCATTACAAAAGCCCGCTTGCTCATAAGGTCTATACCTCCTCATCCATCAGTTCTTCATCGACCGCGCAATCCCCTGTGCGATTCCAGCGGACGCCTCCACGTTGTCAAAAGGGTTACGCACGACATGGAGGAACTTCACCGCTACCGAAAAGGTGTCTCGTAAATGCTGCAGAAGGCAGGCGTCCCGCTCAATAAACGAAAATCCAACTGCCACCTCAGTTATCTCCTAGAGCCTTCATGCGATCTTACTAAATCACCGTATAGTTCCACATATGATTTAACCATCTGCTCCGCCGTAAAGTGCTTCCAATAGCGCTCTTCAGCACGCTTACCCATTTCTGCCGCTTGCTCTGGATGTTCCCACAAATATTGCATTGCTTGCCGTAGCGCTATAGGGTCGCTAGGCGGCACTACTAAACCAGTTTCATCCGCGATATTGATGAAAGTGGTACCTGTGCCAATTTCACTGGAGATCATTGGCTTGCCATACATTGCACCTTCCAACAATGAAATGCCAAACGCCTCCGAGCGCAAATGAGAAGGGAAAAGAACACCATAGCACAGCGTTAATAGCGCAACTTTATCCTCGTCGGATAATTGGCCGAAAAAGTGGACATTGCTTAAGCCTAACTTAGCAGCGTGCGCTTTCAACTCCGCTTCAATCGGCCCAGAACCGACAATTACAATAGTATAACCAGTGCCTTGTGAGGCCTCCATGAGAATATGAAGGCCTTTGTAATATCGTAGAACCCCGACAAACAAAAGGAATTTTGGGCCGAGTTTTTCACGCCAATATTGCAATCGCTCTAGCGTTGGCTTTGGATAGGTTGCTTTGTCTAGCCCAATCGGAATGACGCTGACCTTGTCTGAGAATTTTTTCAGTACATCACTAGTCGTCAAATAATTAAGCGATGTCGCAACAATTCGATCTACGCTCGCCAAAAACTTATGCTTTAACGGGCGATATAGTTTGAGCAAATACTTTTGCTTAATAATGTCTGAATGATAGGTGACTACCGTAGGTATTTTAACTCGGGTTGCAAAGTGCACTACATCCATAAAAGGCCAAGGGAAGTGGTAATGGACAATATCTGTCTTCTTTGCCAGCTGAGAAAAACGCCTAAAAGCAGACGCAGAAAAACCTGTGGAAGCAATTTGCAAATCAAGCCTGGCACGGTGCGCTAAGTAACCATCAATTTCAACCGTGCGAGCAACACGGTTTCGCGTTAATGAAAGCACATCAGTTTCAATGCCATACTTATTAGCGCCCCTGGCAATCTGATGGATGACCTGCTCAATCCCGCCCATGGAATCTGGGAAAGATGTTTTGTAAAAATGTAAAACTTTCATTATTCTTACTTGTTGTGTGCCAGTAAATAGATAACGATTTTTAGCCGCTGTTTCGCGGAGAAATGGCGATGACCTCGCCGCCAGCCACCTTCACATCCAGAACTTGTGCCTTGAATCCGATATCATCAAGCCAGGCACAAAACTCCTGTACCATAGTCAATTTGAGGCTGTAGTTACCATCCTGCTCGGGCAGCAGCACAGACAGGACAGCCTCTTTGACTTCACCCGCGGCAATTCTCCCGCCAGGAAGAGGCGTCCGGACAGAGTCGATGTCAACACCCGCCGTGTCCTTCTTATTGACCCAGCGATAACTAAGGTTAACCGGAAGCAAGTCACCTCCCCAAAAAGAACAACTGTTATTTTCAACTCGCACAGTGACCGTCAGCTGTTGTTGCCCGCTACCTTTGGACAACTGATAACCCAGAAACTTCAAACATCCTCGGGGCTCCTGGATACACCGACCAGCAACAGGTGCGTACCTTTCGTCAGCAAGGCGCAGATTCGGCAATTTGGATCGAATAAGGTACCTGGCGACAGATTCTGCCGATTCGTTCGCAATCGCCGGGCACCTGTCATCGCACGTATCCGCCGAGTCGTTCAATTCAATACCGTAATTGTTGCGAACAAACAGGGAGTCCTCTTTTGTCGCCATGTAAATGATGTTGTTTTGCAATTCATCGAAACGATAGGGTCTGCCACCCAACAGCTTCAAATCATGAAAAAACAATTTATAAAATTCTATTCCTTTCGGGCCATCGACACAATTGAGTAGAAACACCAGGGCATCTCCAACCCGGATTGCCAGTTCACTCAATGACTCATTCCTGGGCTGAGCAGGATTTGACTCTTCGAGAAAGCCATGACCAAGACCAACCTCATAGCAAAAGTCAGAGATGAGGTCGCCGTCTCGAAAACCGTCTTTTGAAAAACGACGAACAAGCATATTATCTTTGCCAAAGACGGATTCCAAAGCCAGAAGACGATGCCGGTAATGATTAACAGGCGGATGATATTTCCACGCTGGCTCTCCCAGGCTGATTCGCTGACTCATTGCGCTCAGGCCGTATGAAAAACGCGGTCTCAGGTAATAAATAACTCTGACTTCTTCAGCGATGCTCAACAGATATGTTTTGAGTGCCTGCAATTCATCAATTTTGAGCGCATCAAATCCTTCATAAGACAAAATAAGGGCATTATAACCACCCTCGCGAAGCCCTTGGGTTATGAACTCCATGTAACGATTGGCCCTATCTCTCTCTGCTCTCTCAACGTACAGTGAAGTCCGGGCTCTGTAGTAGTCGAGATCCGGCAGTTTATTGGAAAAATACGCCGCCACCAGATGATGACTGTAGGTTGAAGAAATATCATCCAAACTTCCCGTCATCACAGAGGGATAACAGTATCTGTATCCCTTTAAAACCTGACGGTTGGTATCCAAAAAATTCTGGATGGTCGTTGAACCTGTTTTGTCGGCCCCGACATGTAAATAAACAATGGATAGCTTAGTCATCAAATAAGCTCTCTTTAGCGGGAAAGTATTGTTTTCTGAATTCCTCATTTGAATCCTGATACTTTTTTTTAATAAGTTCAGATTGCTCTGAAGATAGAGACCAGGGCTTGCCCGACAGATGATTTAGCAATTTTATAAGACTCCCTCGTAATGCAATACTCCTCAAGCTGCTTCTCGGAAGTAGAAAATTCACAATCCGCAAAATTTCGCACGCATTTTTGCTCAGAGAGGTGTTGACATCAGATTTCAAATGTTTAAAATCTTTCTGGTCTAACTCAACACCGGAAAGATTGAGAAAGTCCTGAATCAAATCTCCACGATAGAAATATTTTCGATCAAATACCTGCAGACGCAAGGCTTTTCTACCAAAAACATTTTCCCACCGCATAAAAGACATATCATAGTAGTCACGCTTACTTCTTAAATAATCATTAAATGCTTCACGAAAGGTTATAGTTCCTCCGGTTTTGATACGCGTAGAGTAGTGGGATGATAATTTCTTGCGCTGGTCACGTACATAAGCAACGACGCGCACATCATCAAAAATATTTTGCAAAGAAGAGCCAAGGCCTTGTATTTCAAGCACATATTTAAAGCGTGAATTTAAATGCTCGCTTGAGATAATACAGGTATGGATCCCCTGATTTCGTAGTGCAGCTACTTCACCAGCCAACTGTTTCTTAACGCGCTCGCAAAACGCATACCTTGCTTCTTCACCCTCAATCTTATGCGTTCTCGTGTATTCATCTGATCTTGAGTGCTTCATGAAAGCAACTGCTACATCTCGATGGTCCACCCGACCTTCTGTATGGATATACCCGTAGCCGGCTTTTGCCAGCGGTTTTTTGTTTTCAAATAGAAAGGTCTGTATGGAACTTGAACCGGTCTTTTCTGTACCAATATGAAGAATAAGATTCATTTTATCCGGTATCCTTTCTCACTACCGAAAGTGCCGCAATATCCTTTTGATTGCATTTAAAACTGTAACGATTTTTCCCTTCATTTGGGTATCTCTATCGGATTCCCTATTCTTTTCGACATCAATACGACTTCGAATCCTGGTCAGGAATGTGTCGATTCGCTTGTTATCAATATGTTCCGTGTCGTTCAGCTCCAGTAAAAAATCACAAATTCGCAACAGAATGTGAAGGTCCAGATCATCAAAGACCTTATCCAAAAAATCAAATTGCGGGGCACCCCACACAAAAACCGGTTCCGGACGAGATCGGTCTTCCGGAAAAAAATCAACACCAAGCAGCTTCTCCATTTCACTTCTGGCTTGCTCTGTTGCAGATTTTATTTTCGTTTTCTGCTCCGCCGTTAGCTGAAACTTCTCGCCGGGCAATTTGGTCAGCACATCTGCGTCGCGCCTTGACCTCAGCGGATGAACGGAACTCTTACCTACAAACAGGGGAGTTCTGGAATTGAGGTAACTAAGAAGACGAACCGCTTGCAAAGACATCCCATCGTTCACGCGGACGGTCTGCCCGGAATGGAGGGGCACCCCGATCAATTCAAAGAAGAAACCGGCGGGTCCGGCATCATGCCTGCAGGCTCTTTCAAAATTGTAGAACTCCGCATCAGCGCCAAATACCTCGGTGAGATTTTTTATTTTCTCTATTCCCGAGAACGGATTAAGGCTTTTAATAATGGCATCAACCTCTTTGTTTCTAACTTTTTGCTGGATATTCGACGTCGCCAGATCCACCGGCTCACGAACAAAGGCGATCACTCGAATTGTATAACCATTTGTCTGAAAATCTGCCTTCAGCGCAGATAGTGCCCTTAAATCGAGACGCGAAATAAATTCATCAGAAAAAATCAGTCGGGGTTTCTTCCAAACGGTATCCGTAAGTTTTGAGCAAATCTCAGCATTGGCAATTTCGTGGCTCACCTCATTGTGATACCAATAATGCTTGAAATTTTCAGGCCGTTCACAATAATACCCGTAAAGTGGGATCGACTGATTGTAGAACGTTTTACCCTCGACCCGGATTTCTGGATATGACCAGCCGTTTTCCTGTAGAACCTTACGGTTTTTTGCCAGAGTATGCTGAATAGATGAACTTGCTGTTTTATGGAAGCCACAATGTATAACGGCTATCTTCTCTTTGGTCATGAAACATCCCGGTTAAGTACAAGTAAAAAGGAACGTAAAATAATATCAACTGGCCTGAATCAATCTCACCTTTAAAAAAACATAATCTTTTATTAACCTCTTAAAACTGCCTTGAGATCTTCTCATGAGGATAAAACAGATAAAAAGGTACATCATCCCAGCATTATCGACCTGAAAAGAAATAACTAATGCAGTTAAAAAGCCAATAATGAAACCTATATCGGAATAAATTGAGAAGTTGTATTCGACATCGACATCTTTTTGTTTGTCGGGCTTGCCCTCAGGTCTTGGCGCTTTTTTCTCTATTCCCCGCCTGATGACGATAGCAACAAAAGCATAGTAAGGAACTAATGACAAAAGTAAGTACGGAGATAATAGGGCCATGAGAAGGGCGACGGTTAGAATAAAAAATAACTCAATATAACTGCTGAAGATCCTTGCTGCTATTTTTGACACCTGCTTGTCCGAAACATTCTTTGACTTTAACGTCGATCCCAATGTTGTCATTGCCAACATTCCCGCCTTTCCCGCGGTATATTTATTTAAAATATAACCCATCACATAGAAAAAAATCGAAAAAAGCGCCAGCGCCACCATGACAACGCGATAGTCGTACTGATGAAAAATCTCAGGGGAAAAATCAGGTATCTTTTTCGTTGCCGCAATCAAAAAGATTTTAACCGGCAGCAGGAAAGAAGCGATTTCCGCTATGCGCGATACGATTCCCGTAACGACAATCTTGCTGACAAGGGCAAAGTTGTCTCTTGCGCACGAATATATAAGTTGATAGACACTCGCATCCTTAAATGGCTGCATTTTAAATCAATTCTCCACAAGTTTTTGCCAAACAATCTGGGCCGATTCGCGCCAGCTATTGGTTGGAATCACGGACTGTCCACGGGTGTTTTTTGATTTCAGACAGGCGTTTGCAAGCCAATCCTCTAAAACCACCGGGAGGTGCTGGTCTGACTGAAAATAAACAGCTTTGTCGCCAGCCACTTCGCGAAATATCGGGATGTCTCTCACAATCAGCGAAAGCCCTTTATTGGCTCCTTCAATCAGACTCAGGCCGAAACCCTCCCCTTCGCTCGGGTGGAGCAGACAATCAGCATTCTCGTAAACTTTACTGAGATAATTGTCCGATATTCCAGACAACCAGAACAATTTCTCGTTTAAATATGGATGATTATCGATTCTCGAAACAACCTTTTCGCACATCCAGCCTCGTGCTCCCACGAAAACGAGCGCAACATTGTCGTTTGATAGCCATATTTTTTCAAAAGCATTCAATGTTGCCCAATGCCCTTTTCTCGGTTCTATGGTGCTGACATGCAAAAAAGTAATTTTTTCTTTGATCTTAGCTAGAGTCCCTTGGTCTACATCGCATTCTGCATCGAAGACTTTATTGCGGTCAAAATCTGCTCCATGGTGAAACCAGGAAAATTTCTTGTCGTGCACGTCAACCTGATTATTGTGTGCCCATTTGATGACACTTTTTTGTGTTGTTTCAGAAACAGACAAAATATGGTCGCCGGCTTCAATAATCGTCTTCAGCCATTCTTCGTGTGCCTTAGGGACAAAAGGGGGGAACCATTCGGGGTTTGTTATCGGCAAGATATCATGAGCTGTGAAGACTATCTTTACGCCCTTTCTTTTCCAGACCCTGAAAAGACCAGCCTTAATCGGTGCAATGACCTGTGCATTCAAATCCAACCCCAAAAAAATATCTCCACGAATCGGCACAACAACGTCATTTTCTAAATGGCCTTTATCCAAATCACAATAACGGAAATGCCACAATCCTTCGTCGGATGAAAGAACGACCGAGCTTATCCTGTAGTCTGCCTTCGCCAGATCTTTCAGTTCTTCATACAACGAAAGCACTACCCTCTGGATACCTGTTTTCAGGCCGGTATTGTATAAGTGGGTTACATCAACAAATATCTGCTGATAGTCCTGAGGAGCTTCAAGCTTGGCGTATTTCTCCTCCGCATCTTCATGTAGAATATTTTTCAACCATTCATTTTTGGACAGCACCCAGCGACCGAGCCTTCTGAATTGCGGGTGCTTATATGCGATCAGCATGAGTGAGCTATAAATTCTCAGTAAAATTTTGGTCATCGGCTACAGCCTTCTTAATACACAATGTTAGGTGCCTGTAAGTTGTAATGCGCGAAAACGCTTGCCATTGTGGTATCAACATAATCAACGCGATAGTTAATTGCACCACTGCAAGGATATGCAGCCATACGCTCTGCCACCATGGATGACAAACACTTGCCAGAAATAGAAATCAGCTCCGCTACTAACAGCCGAGGGATCATGCCGCTGTCGCAATAGGCAAAATCACGGAAGTAGTGATGTGCCATCATCTCGCCTCCATAAATGGCACCATCAAGCCTTATTGTTTTTGAGTCGAGTAGATCGGCTTCTCCCGATATTTGGGTTGATGTTTGTTTCCTCCGTTTTCCGCCTGGTTTCACGATGGTGCCACAATATCTTAACCATATACCCATTGGCACCAGACCAAAAAAAACCGGACAATTCATATCATAATTATCAGCGAAACAATATAATTTGTTTCTGCTTGAAGTCTGGTATTTTAGTCAGGGGGGACGATTTGCTGACGTCAGGAAGAAAATCAAAATAGTGGGGACTAAAGTGGTCAAATCTTTGCTCGTGAAATTTCAAAAAATCATTTCCAAGAGCATTCGGTCAATTTTCGACAAAGGCAATTTCTTTAAATCGGCGGATGATGCCCATTGCCAGTTCTGACAGCCGAGCGGTTTGGAGGTGCCTTTCATCAGGCGGCATTCATATGCCTGAAGAGTGATGCGAAAGTGTGTGTAGATGTGATTGACCGAGGCAAGATGTTTTTCCGCTTGGATAGAGATACCGAGTTCTTCTTTAACGCTTTGCCTCAAACTTCTTTCCATGTTTTCGCCTGAATTAACAAACCCGCCGGGCAGTTTCCACAAAGAGGCTAGCAAGCCTGATGCAGGGCGCTGCACGATCAGTAACAAGCCCTTTGAATTACGGATGACGGCGGCTGTCGTCTGTCGGTGCGGGATTACGGGAGTCTTTTTGATTATCGGTAAAACGTTTTGTAAATTTTTGATTCGCGCCTGGCAAATATCGGCAACGGGACAACGGGCACAATCGGGATTTTTGGCTTTGCAGATGGTTGCTCCCAGATCCATCAGGGCCTGGTTGAAATCGCCGGGATGTTTGAGGGGAACCAGCGAAGCGGCAAGCTGTTGCAACTGCTTTTGTTCCCGTGTGTCGTTCACCGGTTTGCGGATGGCAAAAAGACGGCACAAAATCCGGCGGACATTTCCATCAACGGCGGGGAAAGCCTTTCCGTAGGCAATGCTCAAAATAGCGCCTGCTGAATACTCGCCGATTCCGGGCAGTGATTTTATCTCTTCAAGGGTATCGGGAATTTTCCCGCCGAATTTCTCGACAACCACTTTAGCGGCAGCATGAAGATTTCTGGCGCGCGAATAGTAACCAAGATTTTCCCAGGCTTTCAGCACATCCTGCAAGGGAGTGCGAGCCAGCGCGTTAACGTTGGGGAAAGTTTTCAGAAATCGATGATAGTAAGGAATTACTGTATCAACCTGAGTTTGCTGGAGCATGATTTCCGAAATCCAGATACGGTAAGGATCGCTTGTTTCCCGCCAGGGAAGCGAGCGTTGATTGCGCCTGTACCAGGCCAGAAGTTTGCGGTTCAGAAGATTTTTGATTTTTTCGGCATCCTTCATCATGGCGGTCTGTATATCCCATCCGCCGCGATATCGCAATGAACCCTTTTTGTGCTTCCCGCCCTTTTTGCCTTGACTTATTAATCCGTAATATTTAGTCTGACGTCAGGATTTACGAAAAAAGGAGATAAAAATGGCAAATGAATTAAAAGCAGTTATTGAAACCAGTAAGGGAACAATCAATCTAAGACTTTTCGCGGATCAGACGCCGGTGACCGTGGGGAATTTTGTCAATCTGGCGCAGCGCGGCTATTACAATGGTTTGAAATTTCATCGGGTGATTCCTGATTTTATGATTCAGGGCGGATGTCCTTCCGGTGACGGCCGCGGCGGACCCGGATATAAATTTCAGGATGAATTTGTCAAGGAACTGCGTCACAGCAAACCCGGCATTTTTTCGATGGCTAACGCGGGACCGCAGACCAACGGCAGTCAGTTTTTCATTACTCATGTACCAACACCCTGGTTGGACGGCAAGCACACGGTCTTCGGCGAAGTTGTCAGTGACGCCGATCAGAGTGTTGTCAATAAAATTGCCCAGGGCGATAAAATTGTCTCCGTAACAATCGAAGGCGACGCAAGCGAGCTTTTGAAAAGCATCGCGCCTTTGATTACGAAATGGAACGCTGTTCTGGATGATAATTTCCCTAAACTTTCGAAAGTTTAAAATAAATAAGTTACTGTAAAGATGTTAAAATGTCATTCCGTGTCCTCCGCCAGCGGAGGTGTCCCGATGAAAAATCGGGACGGAGGTCGATATTGTAGGGACTGCTCCCCGAGCAGTCCGAAGCGGCGCGCTTGGGAATAACCTAAAGGTCACACGACGCGCCCTACTTAATACGGGAGGCGGGTGTTATGAGAAAAGTAACGGAAACCCCGGCAAGGATGGTGGAGCAGGACGGCACGATTCATTTCGGAACGTTCCGTTCACCTTTTGCAAATGCCAATATCCTGGACGCGCCGCTTTACGAGTCGCGTAAAGCTTCCGCCTGGTGGAAGAATTTCCGGCTCAAAGAATGGCAGCATTTCGGCGTTATCACGCCTTCGCATTATTTCGGCATGGTCATCTTTGACGCCAAATTCATGGGCGTTTCCTTTTTCTACGCGTATGACCGCATAGCGAATAAACGCTTCGAGCACAGCGTGCAGCTGCCGGGAAGGGCGTCGCGTGTCGCCGCGCAGGTCTATGATGATTTTTGCGAATTCAAAAAGAGCGGCTACCATCTTCGTTTTGAAAACAAACTTTTCGAAGGATTTCATAAAATCAGCGTGGATATCAAGGGCAGGAAAAATCTGCCCGCCGTCAAAGGGGAGATAAAAATATTTGAAGATTTAAAAAACATCGAGCCGCTTGTTCAGGTTTCGCCCGTGACGCCATTCCGACCTTTCTACACGCATAAGGTAGCGGCGCCGGCAGAAGGCGTCATCAGAATCGGCGATAAGGAAATAAAAATTGACCGGAAGCAGGATGTCGCCCTGATGGATGAACAGAAAACATACTACCCTTACGTGAGTTTCTGGAAATGGGCGACCGCCGCCGGTTACAACGAATACGGTGAACTGATGGCCTTTAATCTCTGTCAGAACATGATAGAAGATGATGAGGATTACAACGAAAACTGCATGTGGGTGGACGGCAGGATTTATTGCCTGAAGGCCGCGCGCTTCAAATTTGATGAACATAATGTCCTGCGTCCGTGGGAAGTGAAAACGACCGACGGGAAGATGGATCTTTTATTTGCCCCTTCCGGCCAGAGAGCGGAAAAAATAAGCGTCGGGCTCATCGTTTCCGACTTTCACCAGCCTTTCGGCATGTACAACGGCCGTTTCAAGGATGAAAACAACCGCATCTATCCGATTACGAATTGTTTTGGTCTGGCCGAACATCATGTGACAAGGTATTGATTTGCCCGATCATTCCTGAAGACCTGTTTCAAACAGCGCCTCATCAATAAATATTTTCGGAAACGGCTTGTTTTTTTTCGGGAATTTCCGTAATATTTCAACACAGTATATTATGAAATTGGGATGTGAGTATGACGATTGACATGCTGATTGTGCTGGCCGTGATAGCGCTGGCCGTTTATCTATTCGCGTCTGAAAAATTGTCCGTTGATCTGACCGCCATTATCGTAATGGTCGTTCTGATTATGACGGGTGTTGTTTCTCCAAGCGAGGGGATTTCCGGTTTCAGCAATACGGCGACGGTAACCGTCGCGGCCATGTTTATATTAAGCGCCGCATTGCAGAAGACCGGCGCGGTCAATTTTCTGGGCGAAGTTTCATCGAAAACATTTAAATTTAATTTCTGGGTCGGCCTGATCGGAACGATGATTCTGGTCGGCACGGCATCGGCCTTTATCAATAACACGCCGGTTGTCGCAATTTTCATTCCCATCATGCTGGGCGTGGCCGCCACCAACAAAATCAGCCCGTCACGTTTACTGATGCCCATTTCGTTCGCCTCCATGTTCGGCGGTGTCTGCACGCTCATTGGAACCTCGACGAATATTCTCGTGAGTTCCATCGCCGTTCAGCACGGCCTGCCCGCCCTAGGGATGTTCGAGTTCACCAAAATGGGCTTGGTTTTCTTCGGCGTCGGCATGCTTTATATGACATTGTTCGGTGTGAGACTGATTCCGGATCGCGCACCGGAGGACAGTCTGACCGACAAATACCGGATGAATGATTATCTGACGGACATCATCCTGTTATCTGATGCCAAGTCTGTCGGGAAAAGAGTCGCGGATTCCCCGCTGGTGAAAGAACTCGAAATCGACATTCTGGAAATCATCCGCAACGGACAACGCATGCTGGTGCCGGTCTCGGACATTGTCTTGAAAGAAAACGACCTGCTGCGCGTGCGCTGCGACATCAAAAAGCTTCAGCAACTGAAGGAACGGGTGGGCATTCAGATGAAATCCGACTGCCAGCTTCACGATGGCGATTTCCAATGCGAGGACCTCGCCCTTACGGAAGTGGTCGTCGCTCCCAATTCCAGGCTGATCGGCAAAACCATTAAGTCAAGTTACTTTCGTAACATTTTTCATTCCACGGCGCTGGCCGTGCGTCACAGAGGACAACTGTATAACATGGGTTTTACCGACATGCCCCTCAATGCCGGCGACGCCATTCTGGTCGAGACCCGCAGGGAACATTATGACGCGCTGAAAAATAATAAAAATTTCGTGATCGTGTCGGACATTGAAACGCCTCAGTACCGCAAGAATAAAATTATATCGGCGGTGGCGGTCATTGCCGGCGTGATTGTGACCGCCGCGCTGGGCATCATACCGATCATGGTCGGCGCCATCATCGGCGCGATTGCCATGGTCATTATCGGATGCATAACGCTGGAGGAGGCTTATGACGCCATTGACTGGAAAGTTATTTTTCTTCTCGGCGGTATCATCTCTCTGGGAGTGGCGCTGGAAAAAACAGGAACGGCCATGTATCTGTCGGGAAAGATGATTCAATTTCTCGGCGGATTGGGACCGGTGGCGATTGTCGCCGCGCTTTACCTTTTGACCTCCATGCTGACCGAAACGATGTCCAACAACGCCACGGCTGTATTGCTGGCGCCGATTGCCATCGCGGCGGCGGACGCCATGGGGGTTAACCCGACGCCGTTTCTGATGGCGATTGCTTTCGCCGCTTCGGCGAGTTTTATGACGCCTGTGGGGTATCAGACCAACACCATGATTTACGGTGTCGGTCAATACCGGTTTACCGACTTTACGAAAGTGGGCGCGCCGTTGAATCTTATTTTCTGGATTCTGGCGACGCTTTTGATTCCCGTTTTCTTTCCCTTTTAGGAGGAATTATGGACAGAATGACCGAACTGGTTCAAAAAATTATGGAGGCGCTCCGCGCTCCGCTCTTCACCATGGGAGAAGCCGCCTTCACGCCGTGGATGCTTATTTATATTATTTTGGCATCACTCATTTTGATCTTTGTTTCTTCCGCAGCAAAAAAAATTATTATTCAGCGGGTTTTGTCAAAAAGCCGGATTGAATTGGGCGTGCGGGTGGCCGTCGGTTCGATTATTAAATATACGCTGCTGGTTGTCGGATTTATCGTTATTTTCCAGACGGCCGGAATCAATCTCAGCAGTATCACCATCCTGTTCGGCGCCCTGGGCATCGGTATCGGTTTCGGCTTGCAGAACGTGACCAACAATTTCGTCAGCGGTCTGATCATTCTGTTTGAAAGGCCGATCAAGGTGGGAGACAGGATCGAAGTGGCGAAGATTGCCGGAGACGTGGTGGACATTTCCATGCGGGCGACGACAATTGTCACCAACGACAATATCTCCATCATTGTTCCGAATTCCCAGTTTATTTCCGAGACGGTCATCAACTGGAGTCATACCGACCGCAACGTCCGTTTTAATTTTCCCGTCGGGGTTTCCTACAAGGAAGATCCGGAAGCCGTCCGGAAAATTCTATTGGCAATCGCTTTGGACAATCCCGGGGTGCTGAAGAATCCGAAACCGGATGTGCTTTTTTCCGAATATGCCGACAGCGCTATGGTCTTCAATCTGCGCGTGTGGACGCGGGAATACACCAACCGTCCCGGTGTTCTGAAAAGTCAGCTCTATTATGAAGTCGCCCGTCGCTTCCGGGAGCAGGGTATTGAGATTCCCTTTCCCCAGCGCGACGTTCATATTAAAAATATGCCGGCAGGGTCATAAATAAAGAATAAGTGTTGCGTTATCCAATTCCGTCGGGCAATTATGAATATAGGGAATGCCTCTGGAAATGAAAAAAGGCGTGACGAAAAAGTAATTTTGCTTAAGTTGATAAATATTTAATCAAGAGTAGGGTATATTTTATATGCTGAAATGCCCGGCGGCTTCCGGCTGATAAAGGGTTTCTATGATACGGAAGCTTTTGGTTCCCGACGGCACGTTCCATTCCACAATATCGCCCACACGGTAACCCAGTAAGGCTGTACCGGCGGGGGCCAGAACAGATATCCGGTTTTTATCGAAATCGGCGTCGGAGGGGAAAACAAGCGAAATAATTTTTTCCTCTCCCGATGTTTCATCCAACAGGCGCAGTTTCGTGTTCATCGTGACCACATCCGCGGGAATATCTTTGGGCTCCACGACAACCGCCTTGTCCAACTCCATTTCCAGCCTTTCGGTCTGCTCTTTAATCTTCGGTGAAGCAGAGCGGTGATTATCGATGATGCTCTGAAGTCTGTCCATATCGAAACTGGTTATGTAAACCGTTCTATCCAAAATACACCTTCCTTATTTGCTTATTTGTGTAAATAAATACTAGGCCATATAAACTTTTATGTCAACGCAAACCTTTGTGTTTGTAAGAAGTACATGAATTGTCTTGTTGTGTAGCACATAAACTGTCCGGCCAGAGAGCCGAAAAAACAAGCGTCGGACTGATTGTTTCCGACTTTTATCAGCCTTTCGGCCTGCACAACGGCCCCCTCAGGGATGAAAATAACCGCATCTAGCCGATTGCGAATTGTTTCGGTCTGGCCGAACATTACATCTCGCGCTATTCATTACTGCCAATCCACGTTGCCGTATAATACAGTTTATTGGCCATACCTTTAAGTTTTGGGTTACGTATTGTCCAGACACCTGTCAACCCTTTTTCTTCAGCCGTTAACGCAAAATGACACATGGCAATACCAATATCAACACGCTGCAAATCTGCTTTCATGAAAAAGAATTGTTTCAATCCCGGATTGCGTTTCATGTAGAAATGATATGTGTTCGAGAGGGAGTCTTTGATAATCCGCCAGGGTTGGAAATTATTGGCCGAAGGCGCAAGGCGGACCATTTCGAGCGGAGTGGCATAATGTCCGGCTTCTTCCATGGAAAGAGGTTTGTCATCCTTTAAAAATAGAGAGCTCCATGGTTTGCGATTGTTCGCTCCGGAGGCATTGCGGATTACAGAATCTATTGCGTTGATCTTGGAAATAGCATAACCGACTGGCGTTACGGCCGGCAGGATTTCATTGTTTTGTAAAGCAATCTTTTGCGCGAAACGGCTTGAGCTAAATGTTCCTCCCAGCCAGCAAGTGCCTAATCCCAAATCAGTCGCCTTCAGAATATTTTTTTCCATAAGATAGCCGAAATCTTCAAGATTGTACGGGGCGTTTTCAACTGAGCCGATGATAAATCCCATGGGGTTTTTTATCATTCCGTAAGTGATAAGACCCTTCAATGATTTCTTATCTTGTGCGGCGGCTGTTATAAAAATAAAACGCGACTTTGTCTCAAGCGGGCCGATGGTGTTGGTTGATAGGAATTTTTTCAGAGTATTTATTTTCTCTTCTTCGATAGGTTTGTCCATGTAGCTACGAATTGATTTACGCTGACGTATAATATCGGTTACGGGTTTGTTGAATAGCATCATAGGCTCCTTGTTTTTAAAATTCTTGTTCGTTTGATACGCGACCCTGCAATTTTCTGCTGAATAATTTTTCTCCCAGAGCAATTCCCGTTCGTTCGATGTATTTGTACGATACAAGCGAGATTGGAATAAGAACGGCAAGCGTCATTAAAAGCGAAACAAGGTATCCCATCATTTCATTCGGGAAAATATTATAAATCTGACGATAGACAGGAATGATGCTGAAAATGATGAGCGGATGAAAAAGATACATCGAGTAGGTTGCTCTGCCGAGATAGGATGTTTTGGCGTTAATCAAAAACCCGAGAGGTTTTAACCCCAACCCCAGAACGAGCAGCGAAAGGCAGAAGCCGTGCAGAATGCTCAATCCCCAGAGCATATTTTGCAGTTTGTCGGTCAGCAGCACGGCATAAAAAGGAATGAAGAGGATGAGGCAAGTCCATCCGTACATCCGCCGTTTCTGCGCATTTAATTTGCTGAAGTAATCGAAAAACAACCGGTAAATAATCACGCCGCAAACAAACACCGGCAGATGCTGAAGAAAACCGAAGCCAAGCGCGAAGCTTTTATCATTCGCTTTGAGATATCCGGCCGTCTCGCCGCAATTTAAAACAAAATACGACCATCCCCACGACAGAAGCACCGACACGATAAATAAAATCAGCGCCGCGGGCAGTGAACGAATCCATCGGTAGATCAGCGGAAAGAGCAGATACAAAATTGCCATGACCCCGATGGTCCAGCTCGCCCAAACAAAACCGGTGATGTAGGCGGGGATCAGGTTAAAAAAAAGCGAGGCGTTGATAAGAACTTCCGAAATCGGATGAATGACGCCCATCAGGGCGGCGTCGCGAATCCAGTAAATGAAAAGCATCAGGTAAAACAACGGCGCGATGCGAAAAAAACGGCGAAGATAGAATCTCTTGATGAGATCCGGTTCGCTACGTCGGGAATCCAGGGCGAAACAAAGCGAGAAAGCGCTCAGGATAAAAAAGAGACTGACGCCGGCGTAACCGCCGTTGATGAGGAGCGGAGCGATCCATGACGGAATGGCAAGAGGGGGTTGCGGTATTAAAATGAGGTGGCTGACAACGACATAAATAATCGCGAAACAGCGCAAGGAATCCAGAAAGTCAAGGCGGACAAACGGTTCTGTCGTTTCTTTAAGGGTCAAGTCTTCGGACATTCACGCTCCGGTCGGGCAAAAGATTCACCGCGCAGGGCGCCTGCGCTGAATAACCTGATAACCTGAAGGTCACACGAGGTTACACGGTGCCCCGGTTGCTTTATTGCAGATGGTTTGCGGAACAATCCCCACGCTATTCGTTGCGTACCTTCTTCATGTGATCAATGCGTTTCTGGATGAGTGCGTCGGTGCCGATGTCTTCGCGGTAGGCAACAGGTCCCTTGACGGCTTTGACGCCTTCTTCGGCGATTTTTCTGGCTTCGGCAAGCGTATCGGCTATTCCCACGATACCGATGGCTCGCGAAGAGCTCAAATACAAACCGTCTTCTTTCTGATCAACAGATGAATAATAAAGCCGCGCCTTGCCCACGTCGCCCACTTCGATTTTAGCGTTGGAGGACGCGGCATCGGGATGATCGGCGGGCAGGCCGTAACCTTTGGGTACGACGTATTTGCAGACCGTCGCTTTATTTTCAAATTCGATTTTCAACTTATCCAGGGTGCCGGCGATGATGTGGCGGCACACCTCCACAAAATCGGTTTTGAGAAGCGGCAATATGTTCATTGCTTCGGGGTCGCCAAACCGCGCGTTGTATTCCAGAAGCTTCACGCCGTTTTTCGTGGCAATGAAACCGCCGTACATGACGCCCTTGTAGGAGCTGCCCGTTTCTTTCAGCAGTGCCGCGGCGACCTGGCGGGTGATTTCCAGTCCGTCCTGTAAATCCTGCGGTTTCAGAAAAGGCATCGAATGATCGGCCAGCGAGTACGAACCCATGCCGCCGGTGTTAGGACCCTTGTCGCCATAAAATCTTCTTTTATGATCCTGCACCAGCGGTGTGGCCGCCACATGGCTGCCGTCGCACAGACATTGCAGGGAGAATTCCTCTCCGTCGAATTTTTCTTCGACAACCAGAGAGGAGCCGCCGACCAGGATCTGCTCGCACAGTTTCAAGGCGTCTTCCCTGGTTTCGAAGTGATCCCCCTGAACCTGAACGCCCTTGCCGCCGGTCAGTCCATCCGGTTTCAAAACAATGCCTTCCAGTTGATTTAAAAAATCTTTTACGCCGTCCATCGTCTTAAAGACTTTGAACTGCGGATTACCGGGGATGTTATATTTGCTGACCAGATTCCGGGTAAATGATTTGGATGTTTCCAGCCGCGCCAGACTTTTTATCGGTCCCACCGCGGGAATGCTGATTTCAGCCAGCGCGTCCGCGACGCCATTGTTGAGCGGATCTTCCGGACCGATGACGACAAACTCGATTTTGTTTTCCGCGGCGAATTTTGTAATGGCGTCCAGATCGGAATAGGAGCCGGATTTTATTTTTTCTGAAAGAGCGGCTATTCCCGGATTGTTTGACTTCATAAAAGAAAACAATCGGGGCTTCTGCGGGGAACGTATAATCGCTTCAGCCAGCGCGTGTTCGCGGGCGCCGTTTCCGATGAGCAGTATGTTAACCATGCCAAAATCTCCTATTTTTTTTATATCATCATGATTGCCTAAATAACGGAAAAGGATACTTTAGTCAAATAGAAGAAGTGCAATAGCGATAAATTATCATAACCAAAATAACTGAATCATTGGACACAATAACTCTATACATTAATTTTTTGCACGGCAGGACAATAAAAACCTTGACTGTTTTAATCAGGCGCACGATAATAAAAACAAAAAAAATTAGTTGAATGAGATTATTAGAACATTATTTTTAAAGAGGTAAAGTTATGAAAAAGTTATATCTTGGAATGGGTGCGTTTATTATTTTTGTTATGGGTTGCAGTCAGCCTGTTCTCCGGCAGGATATTCCTGTTTCCACGAATCCTCTGGGAGCCAAAATTTATGCCAACGGCCAGTTTGTGGGAACGACGCCCACGTCTGTTTCTCTGGAGCGAGACCGCAATCACATCCTGACACTGGTGAAGGATAGCTACCGCCAGGAAGACGTGGCGATCCAAAAATCGTATCAGAAGGAAAAAGTATATCTCAATGCGATTTCGTCGGGCATTAATTCCGGACTTTTTTTTAAAAACGCCGGCATGGGCATCGGCGGTTCTATGAGCTCGATTTCAGCGCAGGAAAAAACAGGAGAAGCCTATGTTCTTGTCCCTCCGGTCGTGAAGATCAATCTCACACCTGTTGCGGGTTCTGCCCTGGATGTGACCGATCAGCAACAAGCGCCGCAGTCGGAATCTTCGGGGGCCAACGTCGCAAATCCAGATGATTCTGCTCTTGATGAAGCCCAAATGGCCAGGGGACTGGCTAAAATCGGCGCCGCCGCCGCTCTTTCTCAGGCCAAACCGTTGGAAAAAAATGTAGAGACCTCCTCGTCTTCGAAAAGTTATATAAGGCCGGACGGCACAAGGGTCACGGAAAAATCAAGCACATCTGTTGGTGTCAGCGTTAATCCGGCGGCGTTGATCAATGCCCTCGATGTTTTATTTAAATAAGATGGTCATTAAGATATTCCCATGGCGCAGGAGAAAATTTATATGAAAAAAATATTACCGGTACTTGTGTGTATCATGATTATTTGTGGCGCAGTCAGTGTCTTTGCGGCTGATATTGCAGCCTTGGATAAAATCAGCATTTTGATGCCCAAATCAAAAGTAGTGTCTATTCTGGGAACTCCCCAGGAGACGGTAACGCTGGCGAAAGGATTGAAAGTTGATGTGTACCCGGTTCATGCGGCGCTTCCGCTGATTCATTCCGGATGCATCTATGATAAGGATGACCTCCTGGTTGGGCAGTCCTTTGTGTTTCATGGCCATTCATCCGGTAAAATTGCCGAACGTTTGAAAAAACATGGATTCACGTTGCTGCAGAATCAGAAAGGTTTGCTGCGATTATCCGGTGTCGACGATGATACCAAACAGCCTCTGGTGGCAGTCATTGAGGAGCATGATAATTTGACAACCATTACGACGTTTGAAAAAATATTTTACGAGTCGCACGTTAAATAATCGTCTGATTTCAATCGAACAACACGGATTTTTTGCTTCTATTTGAAAACTTCTTTCAGCAAGTCGGTTACTCTTGCCTGGGGATTGGTGCGGATATTGGTTTCCTCCTTGGACAGAATCAAAAACAAACCGTCGAGGGCTTTGGATGAAACATAATGATTGACGTCCAGATTGACCGCCTGTCCGACCAGAGGAATGCTTTGCGCCTGCGCATTCAGAGCGTCGTATTGTTGCGTCACCTGATATTCGCTCATTGCCTTCCGGACTTCCGGCTGAAATTTATCCAGCAGTTTGTTGTAGGTCTTTGATTTCAGATCCTCCGTCGCGGCGGTGTTGCCTCCCCGGAGGATCTTATTGGCGTCTTCAAAGCTCATTTCCGCGATGGCCGATGAAAAGATATCCGCGGCCAGCGGGGCTGCTTTTTCGGCGGCCCGGTTCATGCTGAGCGTGAATTCATCTATCTTCTGCCCGTAACCGATGCCGCGAAGGGCGGGCTCCAGCTTTCTGACTTTTTCGGGGAGCAGTATCTTGACGGCGGCATTACCAAAATAGCCGTCCTTTTTCCCCAGATACGTGATGGTGTTTTTGATGCCGACGTTGAGAGCTTCCTTCAGCCCCAGATCGACTTTGCCGGTGTCGGTTTGAGTCCGGGTTGCGGTGTTGAGCGTTTCTTTCAGCAAATCAAGAAAAGATGCGTGAGCGTGTTGACAAAGGAACAAAACCAACAAAACACTCAAAAATACATTTTTTTTCATGATGCTTTCCTCCCGGTTAGGGTTTCGCAATTCTTGAGATATTCATCCTCTGATGCTTTCAAGGGTGACGGAGTATATAAAAGAATAGTTTTCACTGTCAATGGAATAATCGATCGGACTGTATAAAACGCTCACCTGTTCCGATAAAATCGGGGTCGCGCTTTAAGCCACGCCGCTCAACGTATTTTATATACGCCTCGCGATGCGGTTTTTGCACGCCTTGCCTTTAAGCATTTTAAACAGCCTGGTCAAATATCATCCAACCGGATAGTTTCTTTTTTTTCTATAATCTGTTAAATGAATCCTGCAACCATTAACATAAAGAAACGAGGTGTACTGTATTTGGGTTTGAATTCCGATGTTATTGTTCTGATCATTCTTCTTATGCTTTCCGGATTTTTTTCTTCGGCGGAAGCGGCTCTGCTTTCACTGCGTGATTTACACCTGCATAAAATGGAAAAGGACAACTATCCTTTTTTTGAATATGTCATAAAACTTCTGGGCAACCAGCGCAGATTGCTGATTACGATTGTGACCAGCAACGAAATTGTCAATGTCAGCATCTCCATTCTGGCGGCTTCATTTTTCATCGGGCTTTTGGGCATCAACGGACAGTGGGTCTCCATTGTTTTTACAACCGTTGTTCTGCTGTTTGTCGGCGAAGCGATTCCCAAGACTTTCGGCGTTACGTATCCGATGCAGATTTCTTCTCTGGTGGCTCCCTGGCTGACGGCAATTTCGCGCCTCGAATATCCGGTCGTGGCCGGCCTGGAGAAGATATCCGGACTTTTTCTGAACCGTTACGGCTCGAGTAAATCCGAAGAATCGGAAGCGCTGATGGAAAATGAATTTAAGACGCTTGTTGATGTGGGAAGTCTGGAAGGCGTCGTGGATGAAGAGCAAAAAGAATTAATTAACAAAATATTTGAACTCGGTGACAGACCGGTAACCGATATCATGATACCCCGTGTCGATATGTTTTGCCTGCCGCTGGATATGCCTGTTGAGGAGATGCTGCAATCCATCGCCCAGGCCAGACAGGAGCGCGTGCCGGTTTACAGCGAAGACAGGGACGATATTGTGGGTATTTTATTTGCCCGCGATTTACTCAACAATGTCTGGCGGGGTAGAATTCAGGACAGAATTCAAAATCTTCTGATGAAACCGTATTTTGTCCCTGAACAAAAAACGGTTCACGGGCTTTTACATGATTTTCAGAAGCACTTTATGCAGATTGCCATTGTGGTTGACGAATATGGCGGTGTTTCCGGAATGATTACGCTGGAACACATTCTGGAGCATCTTTTTGAAGAGACTGAAAGTGCTGATGAAGCGTGCGGCGACGGCTGTGAAAAAATCGATGAGCAGACGATTATCGTTCCCGGTAATATACCTGTCGAGAAATGCAATAAGATTCTCGAAGCTGAATTGCCGGAGGATGAATTCGATACTATAGGAGGATTTGTCCTGCATCTGTTCGGAAAACTGCCTCAGAAGGGTGAGGAAGCGCGCTCGGATGGCTACGTTTTTTGCGTCAATGATGTCGGCAAGACCCGAATATTGAAAGTTAAAATAACCAAAGAACAAATCGAGGAACCCCGGGAGAAATGAGCTTTTATTTAATCATCGCGGCCATATTATTTTGCATCGTGCTGGAAATGCTTTACTCCGGCGGCGAGGTGGCGCTGTTTGCTTCCGATACCAATAAGCTCAAAAACCGCGCGCATCAGGGCTCGAAAGCCGCCGAAAAGGCTGTTGAGTTAAAGGAAAGACCGGAGTGGTTTATTTCGACCGCTCTGGTCGGGACTAATCTGGCGATTATTATCGCGTCAACGCTGGCCACAGGCCTTTTAATATCCGCTTATGGAATAGAGCGCGGTGAAAAAATAGCCTTCTTAATTACGATACCGACACTGTTTGCAATGATTATCGCCCGCAGTGTGTTTCTTTATTACGCCGAGGCCATGGCGGTAAGGGTTGCTTGGTTTATCCGTTTTTCCTCAATGCTTTTTTATCCCGTTGCTTTTGTGATTGCGGCCGTATCCAGGGGAACGGTTCATCTGTCCTCCGACCGCAAAGCGGGAGAGACTTCCCACATCACCAAGGAAGGGCTCAAATATATTCTGGGCGAAAAAACTAAAGGCGGCGATATCCTGACCCGGGAAAAAGAAATGGTCAGCCGTGTGTTCGATTTTTCCGAACTGACGGCGGATAAAATCATGGTTCCCATCTCCACGCTGACTTCACTGCCCGCCTCGATGAAAATTTCCGAAGCGGTGGGAGTTGTGGCCGATAAAAAATACATGCGCATTCCCGTTTATGAGGACACCGTTTATAACATCGTCGGTATTCTTCATTACTTCGATCTACTGGAAAAACTGCTCAAGGAAAAGCAGGGAGGAGAAGGCGTAAGCGAGACAACGGTTGCATCGTGTATGCGCACGGATGTTTTTTACGTGCCGGAAACGAAAAAAGCCAGTGAATTGCTCGCGGCGATGCAGAAGAGGAGCGAGCAGATGGCGGTGGTCGTTGATGAATACGGTGGCGCCACCGGCGTTGTGACGATTGAAGATATCGGGGAAGAAATCGTCGGCACGATTGACGAATATGTGGCGGGAGAGAAACTCTATAGAAAAATTGCTGAAGGACGCTATTTGGTATCGGGGCGGCTGGAAATGGACAGCCTGCGGCAATTGGTCGCGGCAAAATTCCCCGAAGGAAATTACGAAACCATCGGCGGCTTCCTGATGCAGCAGATGGGCCGGATTCCCAAGCTGAAGGAAAGATATCAGTACGGCAGCATTACGTTTATTATCGAAAACGCCGACCAGAAATCGATCAAGGAAGTGATGGTGATAGCTCCGGCGCAGTCATCGTGATGGACTGTTGAAAAACGCCCATCTGCGGCGTTGCGCTCCGTATCGTGTCGCTGCGACCTGCGAAAAGTAGTCCTCGCTCCACGATACTCGTGCGCCTTGCATCTGAGCATCCCGTATCAAGTACGGGACAAGCTTTTGAACAGCCCTGAAATAGTGGAGGTATATTGAAAAAATCAACAAATAGAAACTTTCCCAATTTGTTTTTTCTAGTATTATTAATTTTGCTCACAACAGGTAAAGCTTTTGGAGACAATAAAATTTATCAAGACTTTATAAAGGATTATAATGACAATAAATGGAAAATTGTTGTAGTGCAAAGAAACAAAATAAAATATGGCGATCCTATATCTGGTAAAATCAAACCTTTATTTGGAAATAGAGATTATACCTTCAACTCTCCTGTTGAATCTGTAGATTGTCCTTCCTTGTGTTTTAATAACAATAAACTACTAATAGCGAAAAATAATTATTTTGATAATATTGGCAAACTTATTTTAATTGACTTAAAGACGGGTACTGAAAAATTACTAACCGTATCGAAACCAATTGTATCACCGATTATATCTCGTGATGATAATTACATAGCATATTTGTCTGATTACAATAATTTGTTATACTCATTATATATTTTAGATCTTAAATCGGGGAAAATTGAAACGATCATTGATAATAATGTAAAACACATCGGCGTATATGATACAGCCATTTCCTGGGGGAACAATAATCAATTATTCTATTCAGATAAAGACAAAAATATAAAAGTTTTTGTAGTTGCTTTGGCCAAGCCAATTTAAAAATTTCTCGTAACTTTCATGGTTGAACTGCTGATTAGTCATG
>JASEHT010000099.1 GCA_030018675.1 Smithella sp. | reverse complement strand
AATCAATTCTGCGTGAACTCTGAGATAACTGTGCTTTTCTTAGCTATACTATCAATTAGGAAACTAAAATGACTAGAAAAAAAGGGCTCACTATCGGCAAGGTTCGGAAAGTTTTGTATCAGTCCAGCAGGATTCTTGGGGACACCAATTCTGTTGTACGGGGCACTGTGCCCGCCCGGATCGGAACACGGATTATTGGCCCTTTGTTTTCAAAAGCATTAAGCGGGATTATACGGTCAATCTTCGGAAAACGCTAACACTTAATCTTATACTGTTTTGTTATTTATCGAGACATGATAAGCACTAACCAAAAAAATAGCAGGAGGTGAATCAATGGCCGACAAGGGTACGAAGAAAAAATTAACCAAAGTAACTTGTGAAGATTCTTCATCTTCATCCCCAAGAACACCTCATTAACGGCGATATTATTTATTGAGGTTTTGTAATGCCATTGGAAATCGAACGCAAATTTCTTGTCAATGGAAATGATTGGAAAACAAGCAACGGCGAGCGTTACGTTCAGGGATATCTGAATCTGGATAAGGGAAGAACCGTTCGGGTAAGACTAACCGGCAAACATGCATTCCTTACGATTAAAGGGGTCGCTAGGGGAATATCCCGACGTGAATTTGAATACGAGATTCCTGTGTGTGACGCTGAAGAGTTGTTAAAAATGTGCGAAGGTTCAATCATTGAGAAAACAAGACATGCTGTTTTTTATAAAGGGTTAACGTGGGAGATTGACGAGTTTCTGGGCGAAAATGAAGGTTTGATTATCGCCGAAGTGGAGCTGGACTCGGAAGATCAGATTTTTGAGAAACCTCCCTGGCTGGGAACCGAGGTAACGAATGATGCGCGTTACTTCAATTCGAATCTGACCGTTATTCCTTTCAAGCAATGGAATGATAAATCGATAATAGCGAACCCATGAAAAAACATACGGAACAAAATCTTACCGCCTACTGCGGTCTTTACTGCGGTGACTGCATCAGATATAAAAGCAAATTATCTGACATGGCAAGAGATATCATTATAGAATTCGAGAACACAAATTTCGCTGAATACGCGAAAGTCAAAAAATTAAGTCTGACGCTGATGGCCGATTACAAGACAATGATCGGCGTTCTCAACGCTGTTTCCCAAATCAAATGCGAAACTCCATGCAGATTGGGTGGCGACGGCTGTGGAGGATCTTGTACCATTATTAAATGTGTAAAGAATAGGTCGTTAGAAGGTTGCTGGGAATGTCACGAATTTGAAAATTGCGACAGGTTGGATTTTCTGAGGCCGTTTCACGGCGATGCCCCTGTCAAGAACCTGAGAAAAATCAGAGATCTGGGAATAGATTCGTGGGCCGAGCATCGCGAAAAGTGCTATCCGTGGCTTTGATCAGGATTTTATGCAAAAGGAGAATTTATGGATTCAAGGAGAGACTTTATTAAAAAAAGCGTCATCGTCGGCGCGGCTTTGTGTCTTCCGGTTTCGTTGACACGCGAAAGCATCGCCGCTTATCCTGAATTAAAAACACGCGACCCGAAAAAAGTCCTGATTTTATGTTACAGCCAGACCGGGCATACGAAAAGATACGCGCGCCTGATCGGCTGCATTTTGAAAGATAAAAATATCGATGTCGAAGAGCGCGAATTCAAGGAAACCGAACAAAGCATTCTGCCGAAATACGATCTCATTTTCGTCAGCTCGCCTGTGTTTTATTACGATACACCTTCCAATGTCGTCGACTGGCTGGAAAAAATCCCGGCCATTACCGGCACGCCGGTCGCTTCGTTTGTTTCCTTCGGCGGCCCCGAAGGCAATCAGCACAACGCCTCGTGTCATATGTTGAAAATTCTGGCGCAAAAAGGAGGCGTACCTGTCGGAAGAGACGCGTTTCGCAATATTCCGACCTATCCAACACCGAATTGGGACATCGCTAATCAGAAGTCGGGCGAACATCTGCCCAACGCCGCAACGTTTGAGCAGGTGCGTCGTTTCACGGAGGACACTTTGCAGAGAATTTCCCGGGGCGAAACCATTTCCATCCGCTACGAATTCGCCTTAAGAGAATTTTTAAGTGTCCTGCCCCTGGTGAGTTTGAACAAAAAAGTCATTAGCAAACATGCCGTTGAAGCCCAGACCTGCATCCGATGCAGAACCTGCGAACGCAAATGTCCGACCAAGGCCATTCATCCGCTGCAGCAAATTGTCGAAAAGGACAAATGCCTGGCCTGTTTTGGCTGTCTGAATAACTGTCCTGTCGGCGCAGTCGTTATGGAATACGGCGGCAAACCATTATACGGCTTTTTTGAATATCTGAAACGCAAAAACATTACCATTATGGAGCCGGAAGAGTTCAAGACATGCGTTTAGAATAATTATAGAAGTAAAATAGTTGAACGGGAGAAGAATCATTAAGTGGATGAAGGTCAACGGAAAAGCTAGGCACTATGACTAAAAAGAAGATGGCATTGATGATGGAGTGGCTTCGGCCCGCGGGTATCGCACTCGCTGTTTTTTTCGCCTATTATCTGGGCCATGACGCGGTATCCCAATTTCATATCATGGGTCCATTCATTGTCATGCTCATGTGCGGTACAGTCGCTTTTGAATCGCTGATACTGGGAGAAGCGGCTTCGGAGAAAATCGGCTACGCGCCAAATCGCGCTTACCAGATTCAATCGGGTCTGGCTAACGCGGCCATAGCTTTAACGGCTCTGCTTGTTTATTTTCTCGACTGGGGTAAATATGCGGACGCTACAATTGTTACAGTGATGCTGATTTTCTTTACTTTCTCAGCGGCCAATCATCTGGCCACAGCTATCAGGGATGGGAACATGAAACCGGTCAATTTAATGCGTCCTGTTTTAGCGTTGATGTTAGCGGGCTTGCTTATTCCTATGATGGTCAATGCACTATGGCAATAATTCGATTCTCAAAATTCTTCTATAACAAATATAGGGTGTGTTATTTAGAACGGTAAAAATCGGTAAACTGTTAACAATAGAAGCGGCGGGCACTTCGATTAACCTGATTTTAATAAAAACAGTCTTTTTTAGCATAATACTTGAGTAACCGGGATACAAAAGGAGAGATATCCATGAAACAATTTGTTCTGACGCCGGCGGCGGGGAAACGATTAATCGGGAAAGCCATCGCTAAACATGTTGCGGTGGCAAAAGCCCTGAAAAAAGGAACCGTGGTCATTATTGCGGGAACAACGAACGGTTATGTGGCGGAAGAAGTTTTAACAAAACTTGGCCAGGCCAGGACGTTCAGGCGGAATCATTTTTACCGGGGAATCATCCTGCCGCCTCATCGTCCGACAACCTCTACCGGAAGAAGTTATGACCAGAGCAAATTTCCGGGAGATGCGGTCATCCAAAAAGGCGAATTTCAGAAGGGAAAAACCATTTTTGATGTTGTCGATGGTTTGTCCGAAGGTGACGTCATCATCAAGGGAGCCAATGCCGTCAATTTGGCTCAAAGAAAGGCGGCGGTTCTGATCGGCGCGCCGAATGCCGGAACCATCGGCGCTTCCGTGCCGGCAGTTGTCGGAAGGCGCGTGAAACTCATTTTACCGGTCGGACTGGAAAAACGCGTTTACGATAATATTGATGAACTGGCCGCTGTAATGAATGCTCCGGGAGTCAAAGGACCGAGACTGCTGCCCGTACCGGGAGAAATTTTCACCGAGCTCGACGCCATCAAACTACTGACCGGAGCGCAAGCGTCATTAGTCGCAGCAGGCGGCGTCGGCGGTGCGGAGGGAAGCATCTGGCTGGCGGTGTGCGGAACACCTGCGCAGGAAAAAGCCGTCGAAAAGCTTGTCAACTTAGTTGTGAACGAACCGGCATTTAATTTTTAGAAAGATTCTTCCTCTCGTTATTCCGAGCTGGAATTCAGGCATTCGACCCGTGTATGCGTTGAACCAGATTCATATAGAACTGGATACCGGCCTGCGCCGGCATGACAACGGCTGGAAGAAATATTTAAAATAACAACGGATTTGTTTATATATGAAAGATGCTGACATCAACGCGGTTATTAAAATACTGAAAAAAGAACTAGACGTGGGAACGATGCCCATCGTTTCACATCTTGCGGAAAACCAGCGCGACCCTTTTGTCATTTTAATTTCCACGCTGCTCAGCCTGCGAACGAAAGATGAAGTCACGGCTGTTGCAACCGACAGGCTCTTTGAGCTTGCATCTACGCCGGACGAAATGCTGAAAGTCCCAGTGGATAAAATAGCCCAAACCATCTACCCGGTCGGTTTTTACCGGGTCAAAGCCAATAACATTCATCATGTCTGCCGGGATTTAATCAATCGTTTTGATTCCAAAGTGCCGGACGATATTGATACGCTGCTCACCATCAAGGGTGTCGGGAGGAAAACCGCCAACCTGGTCGTGTCGCTTGCCTACGGCAAAGAGGCGATTTGCGTGGATACGCACGTGCACCGGATTTCCAACCGCCTGGGCTACGTCAAAACAAAAACGCCGGATGAAACGGAATTCGCCCTCAGGAAAAAACTGCCGCGCCGATACTGGATAATTTATAACACCATCATGGTGGCTTTCGGACGCAAAACCTGCAAGCCGGTCTCACCGCTTTGCAGCCAATGTCCGGTAAATAAATACTGCGACCGTGTCGCCGTGACGTTGAGTCGATAACTTACTCATAAAAAGTACCTGAACTCAGCATGATTATCAAAACATAGATAACTTCCTGTAATCTTCCAATCCTCATCTTCGATAATTATTTAACCTTTCAATCGGAAACAAACACAATTGACATAGAGCATCCCTCTATGTTAGCAAAATTAACATTAGATTATTAAGAATAATCTTATAATTAACTTTGGAGGTTTGTGTACATGCGGCAGTCAAAGCAATTTTTTGTGAAGGTTTCCATGGCACTTTTATTAATCACGGTTTTCTTCTTGTTTCCCTCCGTAGCACCGGCGGCAATTACAGTATACCCTACAGACGTTATTGCTAATGCCAGCCGAACCAACTTTATGGGTTTTGAGGGTATGGCTGGATTGAATGGTCTGCCCTCCACATGGGAGGAAGACGGAATAAGAGTAGAGCAGATAAACGGGTATATTAATAATATATGGTCAACATACAATTGGGGACAGGAGGGATCCCGTTCGTGGTATCCCTCCGGGGGAGATTCCGGATACACCAAGATTTCCCTGGTCAGCGGGGGAGAGTTTAGCAACTTAGGCCTGCTGGTAGGCACGGGTTGGAGCGGGACATTCTATGTGCAGTACGCTTTGCTCAGTGACGGCAGCACAGTTGCCCAGGGAGAGATTTACTTTCCTTCTTATCCGCAGCATCTGGGATTTGCCGGTGGAGGCTTTGATACCGTGCTCCTGAGCGCCTCCCAGTCGAGCGGTAACACAGTTATCGACGGACACCCCAATGCGCTTGCCATTGACAGCATTGAACTTGCCGAATCTATTAACCAACCTCCGGGTACTCCCGTTCTGATAGCTCCCGAAAACGATGCGACCGTTTCCGGAAACAGCGTCATATTTTCCTGGGAAAGGGCAACCGACCCGGAAGGAACTGATGTGACCTATCTTCTGCAAATTGCCGAGAATGCCGATTTTACGGCAAATCTCAGTCAATATGCCGTCGATGAAAACGGCATACTCATTGCCGGCCTGATCTTTCCTTTCTTTGCCTTAATGGGCTGGGGTACGATGAACAGAAGAAAACTGACTCTGCTGATCATGGCGGCGCTGCTGACATCTGTTATGATTGCCGGGTGCGGTAGCGATGGATGGGGACCTACCATTGACACGGATACGGACACAACCTCCGTATCTTATAATGTTACCGGTCTGAACAGCGCCAGCACCTATTACTGGCGCGTTATTGCAGTGGATGAGGATGGCACAAGATCCATTCCAGGCGAGACCAGGACTTTCACCACAAATTAACGCAGTGTCTGACTGCTTGTCGGATAATCCAAAAGGAAACCGGCGCTCATTTTGTGTGAGTGCCGGTTTCCTAATTTCCGAATCTTTTTTATCAAGTGTAATTTTCAACCAGTAATCCTCAATTTTAATAACCCTCAAAAACTACACCTTTGTAGGTGCTATACGTAACAAAATGATGATTGCAACTTAGACATCGAAGGTTCATCATCTATCTGTATTTCCTATTGATTTAAAGGAAAGGAGATAACGATGAACCAAACAGCTATAGAAAAACACAGTATCAAACCTGCAAAAGAATCCTTGGCAGATTATGGCAGCATTGATCAAGACAAGGGTTGTCACCCCACCAGAGTTGTCAAAAAAAACATTTCTGAAAAATTAGAGAGCACTGAGTACGAGCAAGAAGTGAAGGCGCTGCGATGGGCGCTAAATCGCCTTGCGAGCTGGGACTTGCCGGGCAAAGCGCATGTTGAGAACTATTTCCGGCACATGCATAGGCGGAACTTCAGGCCGAAAACGTATTTTAGCAATCTGACGGCGATTCAAGTTTTTCTCGCCGTTGTCAAAGATTCGGGAAAGACCCGTTTAGAAGAAATCACAAAGAATGATTTGGAAGCGTTCATTGAGCATGAACAGGATCGCGGATTGATGTTGTCGACGGTACGGACACGGCTCCACTGTGCCAATGCCTTTTTAGGTTATTTAATTGAAGGCGGGATTGTCAGCGCCGATGTTCTGGCACGACGGATTCGTCTGAAAAAGCCGGAGACATTACCCCGAGCCATGGACCCTGATGACGTTAAGCAGCTCTTCTTTGTGATTGAGCATCCGAGAGATCGGGCCATGATCACGCTGCTTCTACGGACGGGGATGAGAATCGGCGAACTGCTTGGCACCAAGATGCATGATCTTCACCTCAAGGATCGCCGGATTGATATTTACGAAGGCGAGAAGAACCGGATAGGACGAGTTGTTTATCTCAGCGATGATGCGAAGGTCGCCTTGAAGGCATGGCTTAAGATGAGAGAGTTTGATCAGGAGTTTCTTTTTTACGCCCGGGGCAGAAAAAACATGTCGTATAGTACCGCCCATCTTATCTTTGAAAGGTATCTCACAAAAGCCGGTCTCACGCATAAGGGGTATTCCCTGCATGCACTGCGACATACTTTTGCAAGTGAGCTTCTCAATGCCGGCATGCGGATTGAATGTCTTCAACCATTGATGGGACATACATCTCTGGATGTGACGCGGCGCTATGCAAGGCTTACGGACAAGACCCGGGAAGAAGAATACTTCAAAGCCATGACGATTATAGAAAGGGGGGAGATTGATGGCCATTACCGACTCGATCATCAGGTACAGGCGTTTCTTGAAGAGAAAGAACGTTTCACCGAATACCGTTAAAAACTATTTACACGGTCTGAAACCTTTTGTTTTATGGCTTGACGTACCGATTGAAACGGTCACGTACAAGAAAATAGGTGCATATATAGATTATCTTCTTTGCAAGCGGTTAAGGCCAAAGACAATCAACTGCTATCTCAATGGTGTCTGCCAGTTTTACCATTACCTTTCAGAAGAGGAGGGATTCCAGATTGTCAACCCTGTGAAGAAACCGAATATCATGAAGCTTCCAAGGGGGCTTCCCAAGCATCTGAAAGACGAGCAAATAGAAATCCTTTTCAATAATTTAAAAGGGTGTCGGGATCGGGCTATGTTCATGATTATGCTCCGTTGTGGATTACGGGTGGAGGAAGTGGCTCATCTCTCTCTGGGTGACATTGATCTTAAACGCAGAATGTTGTTCATCCAGGATGGGAAAGGTGCCAAGGATCGTATGGTTTACATCAGCAATGATGCTCTTCATGCTCTTCTAGATTATCTAAGAATTAGACCGTCCAACAAAGTGAAAAAAGTCTTCCTGGTTGAGAAAGGACCGCACACCGGCCAACCCATTTCTATCCGAGGCATTCAGAAGCGCATGGAATATTATGCACGCAAAATCAACTTGAAAATCTCCTGTCACCATCTTCGCCATACGATGGCCACGCAAATGTTGAATGCTGATGCCGATCTCTCTACTATCCAGGATCTCTTGGGGCACAACTCTATCAGAACAACACAACGCTATTGCAGAGTATCAAATCTGAAAGTGCAGAGGGATTACTACAAAGCTATGGAGGTGATAATGCAACGAACGGCTGGCAACCCAGATAACCCTTGACGAAACATGGAATTTATGAAAGCTTGAAACAACGTAACACCATAATATCAATAGAAAATACTGATTATGTTACGTATAGGTAGGTGTAACAAACGAATTAACACATTATTATTTTGACATTAACTGTCCTTCTCTCTATTATCATTTAACAAAATTCCACAGCAAGAATTGTAAAAAACGATGCAAGTAAAATATATTTTCTTAAAAATTTTCTTCTTAGTATTCTTAATTTCAGTATTAACAATATTTG
>JASEHT010000098.1 GCA_030018675.1 Smithella sp. | reverse complement strand
CAGCGCCGTCTGGTTGACATTCAAACTATCTTTTTTTACTTTATCGTATAAACAACCATAGCATATCCGAAAGGAGAGCTATCCTTGTATAAGGTTTTTGTCCCGACAATGAATTTCTCATCATGAGAAAGCTGACCATGCGTATCGCCATGATTCGCATCTCCGGGAATAGCAACAACGCCGCTTGCATCCACTGAAGGATTGGAAGGGTCGGGCGCTGAGAAATTAATGTTATTATTGGACACCATTGTCCCGTTAAAAGTTGTGGTCATCCAGTAAGCCGGTAAGGGAGCGGCGTTTGTTGCACTACCAGCGAATATGTGAACATGGGCGATAGAGGGATCCAACATGTCTAGGTTATAAACCTTGCCGTCATTGGTAATCTGGATAACCCATAAAACATAACTATCGCCGACTGTTTCCGTCGCCACAACGGTTTTTTTATCGTCAGAGAGGAATCCCTTAAAAGTGTCATGGGTATCTAAAGTAACGACGCCATCAGAAGAAACGGTTATTTGCCCTTCAACACCGGTAACCGGCGTAGCGCCGGATGTCGTCTCGCTGTTAATGTTCATGTTCCCGTCAGCGTCAATAGTCCCTGCTCCATATCTCCATTCGTTAACAGCGCCGGCTTTCAACAAATGATAAACAAACGACGTATTATCCAAATCCGAAGCGTTGAAGACTCCCCCGGCTTTGAGCGCTATGATCAAACCGCCCAAAGTGCCAGCCATCATTTTCTTATTCGAAGCCATGGTCATGAATCCACCTATAATACCATCAGCATCTATGGTTAAAATAAGGCCTTCCGAACCAGGGTTCGGACTCCCTTGGCTGTCCTCATAGTCTTCGTATACGGATGTGCCATCGCTCTCTATACTTAAGACAATCCTCTTCCACTCTTCGGAGTGGACAAAAAATAAATTCCATATTCCCGTGAGTTCAGATTGGTTGTACGTGGCAGTCGGAATAAGGGTTGCCGTGAAATTCCCGACAACCTTATCAGCACCGTTGACAGTTATATCGCTGTTGATCGGCGTAAAAGCATGATTTTTCAAGGACGGTGTCACGGTGTAGCTGCCGTCACCTAGGCCGGCAAATTCATATTCGCCGTTATTATCCGTTGTCATTGTCCTGTTCGCATCTCCCCGCAAAGCTACGGTTACACCTTCGAGGCCGCTGACCCCTCCGGACAATACAACCTTGCCCGCGATGCTGTAATCGCCATCCTGATTTTCTCCGTAGAAATTCACATCCGCAACATTTGCCCCGTTGATAGTTATATTGACACTTGCCGGCGTAAAAAAATAGCTTTCAAATTTCGGTGTGACTCTGTAGTTGCCATTTGCAAGCCCCGTAAAGCTGTATTTCCCGTCCTTATCCGTTTTCGTTGTCCGGCTGGCGTCGCCGCTTAAAATCATTTCAACGTCGGGAAGATCAAAAAAGTTTTCATATACATTCCCCGAAATAGAATAGGTACGCGGAGGGATGTCTTGATTGCCGCTGCATCCAAGAAACAACAGCAGCATCGCCAAAAGAGTCCCTAACGCCCGGGCAAATAGTCCTCTTTTAATCATGATAGTCTTTCTCTCCCGAAAAATATTTCTACCATTATTGGTAAGGGTATGAAATGCCTTACCATACATTATTACGACCATCAAGGACAACCTCTGTAGGCGATCAGAGAACAATTTTTCTGACCTACATGCCGATTCCGGCTTATGATATTCATCATTTAGTCGTTTTTTACTTGACAGAATCGACGCAATAAGCAAGCTTAACAGAAATTTTCACCAAAGAGGTGTTGTTTTGAAGAGACCCCAATCCTTGTTATTAGCTTTTTTTGTTTTTATTTTTATTTCTTTTTCCTTATACGAACCCTTTATCAAACTTTTTAATAACCAAACAGAAACTGCTCCGGAAGTTGCTCCTATAAAATCAATCAACAACACTATTGAAAACGGGGAAACTCTTTTTTCCATTTTTACAAAATATGGACTGCGAACCGAGGAACTCTTCGAGATGAAAAGCGCGGCGGCCAGCATTCATCCGTTGCGTAATATAAAGCCGGGGACATTTTATACCTTTATCCTCGATGAGCAGAACTCTATCAGTTCCTTCAGCTATGGAATCAATGAAGACACGATCTTAAAAATCGAGCGCGTGGACGGGTCTTTCCAGGCAAGCAAATACAGCCTGCCCTACGAGACGCGCGTTCTGACCATCGGCGGTTCCATTCGGGAGAATCTCGTATCCGCGTTCGGAACGGAACGGGAAGATTATCTTCTGGCTTTGCAGGCGGCAGATATCCTGGCATGGGATATTGATTTCAACACAGATTTGCGCTCCGGCGACACTTTCAGAATCATTGTTGAAGGACTGTATCTGAAAGAAGGATTTAAGAAATACGGCAAAATATTGTCCATCGAATTTATCAATAATAAACAGGCATACAACGCTTATCTTTTCGATCATGACGGCAAAAACGGTTACTACAACGCCGAAGGTCAATCTTTACGCAGGGCTTTTTTGAAGGCACCGCTGAGCTTCAGAAGAATAAGCTCTCATTTCAGCCGATCCCGCATGCATCCCATCCTGAAGGTTCGACGCCCCCATCATGGTATTGATTACGCTGCCGCGACAGGAACCCCCGTCAGCACCGTAGCGGACGGAACCGTCACATTCGCCGGTTACCGGGGCGGCTATGGCAAACTCATTATTATCTCACACCGTAACGGCTATCAAACGTATTACGGTCATCTTTCCCGTTTTGCAGGCGGAATGCGTAAAGGGAAAAGGGTCCAGCAGGGTGATTTAATCGGTTATGTCGGCGCCACCGGACAGGCCACAGGCCCCCATCTGCATTATGAAATGAGACAGAGTGGAGCGCCGATTAATCCGCTGAGAATTAAAAATGTCGCCTCAGACCCGATTCCGGCCGGGCAAATGACGGAGTTCAAAACACTGGCCAATTCCATAAACAAAATTTATGACGTGGCGGTTTTTTACGATACCAGGAACGAGGAGAGAAAAAATCACTATCTACAGCCGGCCTTGCTGGCAGCTTTATCGGGCTACAACGGACAGAAGGATACATCCCCTAAAAATAATTAACGGTTGCACGGCTGAAGATAAACTTCTTGATGGTTGATCCATCTGATCCGGCTACATTGGCGATGATGTCTCATCGTAAGACGGGTCGAAGAATTCCAGAAAAGTGGACATTGTTGACTGCCACGCCCTCTCCTGCTCCTCTTTAAAATACGCCATCATCTCCGTTTCGCGGGTTTCCAGAAATGATTGAAGCTGCCCTGAACTTTCCAAATCCGCGTAAGTCAGCGGCGCTTTGTCTTTCATGGCCTCTCTGATCATGTCCAGGCGATTTTCTTTTTGATTTTCATTTGCAAGGTCGATCATTTTAACAGTCCCTTAAATGATGTTGTTCATGCAACTTCGCTTTACGGTATTTTAATTTTTCTTTTTTCCGGACTAGGATTCTGGCGGTATAAAATGGCGATGTTGCCGATGAGGCCAATGAGTTCGCTTTTGGTGGCTTTGGCGATTTCTTCGGATATTTCTTTTTTCTCTTCCTTGAACTCACCAAATTTAATCTTGATGAGCTCGTGGTCTTTCAGAGCCAGATCAACCGAACCGATGAGTTGGGCAGTTATACCCTTGGCGCCGATAAGCACCACGGGTTTTAAATGGTGAGCCTGCGCGCGCAGATTTTTCTTTTGAGAACCTCTGAGTTTTTCCATCATTTCTCCTTCTTTTGCAGACAATCATTATCACAACCGTCGTCGGTAATAAACATTTATTAATTCATATTTTAGGCTTTACAAAACCATTCATGATGATTAAAGTAACCGAAGTTCATTTCAAGGAGGTCCGCTGTGGATAAGGCAACTCTGCCGCAATATGATTACGACGCCATTATTATCGGAGGAGGCCCCGGGGGCTACACCGCGGGCATTTACGCCGCGCGCAGCGGGTTGAAAACCGTTCTTCTGGAAGGCGCTTCCACGGTCAGCCAGATCACCATTACCGATTTGATTGAAAATTATCCGGGCATCGCCGACGGCATCAACGGTTTCGATCTGATGCAGCTGTTCAAAAAACAGGCTCTTAATTTCGGCCTGGAAATCATTGCACAGGACGCCACAGCCATTACAAAAGACTCCGATAATCCGGTAATCTGGGAAATTAAAACAGCAAACCGGACATACAGAACTTTGAGCGTGATTGCCGCGACCGGTGCGCAATGGAACAAGCTCGGTGTCCCCGGCGAAGAAGAATTCGCCGGTAAGGGCGTATCGTATTGCGCCACCTGCGACGGACCGTTTTACCGCAACAAAGATGTCATCGTCGTGGGCGGCGGGGATACGGCCATTCAGGAAGCCTTGTTTCTGACTCATTTTGCCAAAAAGGTAACCGTGATTCACAGGCGCGATCGGCTGCGCGCCACGGCGATTTTGCAGAAAAGGGCTTTCGCGGAAAAGAAAATCGAATTTGTCTGGAAGGCAAAACTGGCCGAAGTTGCCGGCACAGAATTTGTCACCGGCGTCAAGGTGGCCGATGTTGAAACGGGAAGAATCAGTACCATCGATGCCGAAGGCGTTTTTATATTTGTCGGCAGAACGCCCAACACGGAACTTTTAAAGAATGTTGTAAATCTGGATAAAGGCGGATACATCATCACTGACGATAATATGCGCACTTCCGAGGCCGGAATTTTTGCAGCGGGCGACTGCCGTTCCAAACTGTTCCGCCAGGTGGTAACGGCCGCAGGCGACGGCGCCACCGCCATTTATAGCGCTGAATTGTATGTTGAAGAACTCAAAGGCCAAGCGTATTAAATTATAAATATCAGACCGATATAGACTAACCACGATACCCCTATAGTGCCCTTTGGGGTATTTGGGGCGTATCCATAATATCTAAAAAATACTGGATTCCGTGTCGCGCTTCGCTTGCACGGAATGACACAATGAGGAGCAATGTAAATCATGGAATCTTTAATCAATACCTGGCAACTGCTTCCTTATGATATCAAGCCGTATCTTTTCAGCATCGGTTCTTTTCAACTGCGCTATTACAGCCTGATGTATCTTGTCGGCTTCAGCATCGTTTACTTTCTCACCATCTATCGGTTGAAAAACGAGAAATATGAATACTCCATAGAAACACTACAGGATTATCTGGTCTGGGCAATGCTTGCCATGATTATCGGGGCGCGGCTCGGTGAGGTGTTTTTCTACAACTTCGGTTATTACCTACAGCATCCGCTGGAAATCTTTCTTCCTTTCAGCTTTTCGGACGGAATCCAGTTTACCGGCATCAGCGGCATGTCCTATCACGGCGGGATCATCAGCATCATTCTGATATCGATATTTTTTCTGCGAAAAAGAAATATCAATTTCTGGAACTTCGCCGATCTGATCGTCCCTTCCATCCCGCTGGGCTACACCTTCGGTCGTATCGGGAATTTTACCAACGGCGAGCTTTTCGGACGCGTTACCACCATGCCGTGGGGCATGTATTTCCCGCTGGACATGACACACAGTTTGCGCCACCCTTCCCAGCTCTACGAAGCCTTCTTCGAGGGAATTTTTCTTTTTATCGTTTTGTGGGCCATGCGGAAGAAGAAATATTTCGATGGTTTTCTGCTGAGCCTATATATCTTCGGTTACGGTTTTGTTCGCTTCATCATTGAATATTTCCGCGAACCCGATTTTATGGTCGGCCCGATCAGCATCGGGCAGCTTCTTTGCGCTTTCATGATGCTGGCGGGAATGGTTATTTTTGTCTGGCGGAAAAAAGCCTCGCAACCCTTAAAATAGCAGGAGAAACGTTATGGAAAAAAACCTGATTGTTATCGGCGGCGGCGCCGGCGGCGCTTCCGCGGCGGCGGAAGCAAAAAGAAATAATCCCGAATTGAATGTCGCGATTCTTCAATCGGGAAAATTCGTTGCCTACGCCTCCTGCCCGACTCCTTATTACATCGGCGACATCATCAAGGATGAAAAGAAACTGGTAGCGCGCACGCCGGAAGAATTCCGTAAACGGGGCGTGGAGGTGCATCTTGACACGGAAGTCGTCAATATTAATCCCAACGCAAATGTCGTCGAAACAAAGGACGGCCTTTTGATGCCCTATGATTATCTGGTCATCGGAACCGGCACAACCCCTTTTATTCCGGACATTCCCGGCAGAGATCTGCCCGGTGTCTATTCTTTAAAGAATCTGGAAGACGCCATCCAGATCAAAGCCTGGCTGCGCGAGAAAAAAGCCAAACGCGTGGTTATTATCGGCGGAGGTTTCATCGGTCTGGAAATGAGCGAAGCGCTCCACGCGGCGGGAGTTTCCACAACCATCATTCACAAAGACCCGCTGCCGGCCAACCGATGGAATGCCGCGCTCTCTTCATTTATGCTGGAAGAACTCAAGGCTAACGGAGTGGAATTTATTGGCAACACACAGGCTAACGCCATTGAAGCGTCAACGGGAACGTCGTTGAAAGTGATCACCGACGCGGGAGCATGGGAAGGAGATATGGTTTTGCTGGCCGTGGGCGTCAGACCCAATGCCGCGCTGGCAAGGACCACAGGTCTCGCCATCGGAAATACCGGCGCGATTGCCGTCAATTTTGCCCAGCAGACATCTGTGGAAAATGTTTATGCCGCGGGCGACTGCTGCGAATCGTGGAATCGCGTCAGCCGCCGCTGGGTCAATATTCCTCTGGGTGACATTGCCAATAAACAGGGTCGCGTCGCCGGACGAAATATCGGCGGCAAACCGTTGATATTTGACGGCATCGTCGGCGCGCAATCTTTCCGGCTGTTTAATCTGCAATGCGCCGCAACAGGCCTTTCAGAAAAAGAAGCGCTCGAAGCCGGCTACACCCCCGTCAGCAACATCACCTGGGGCAGCTCTATGGCGCCTTCGCTGGGAATGAGAAAAATAGGGCTGAAACTGATCGCCGACAAATCATCGGGCAAACTTCTGGGCGCACAGGCCGTCGGCGTTGCCGGGGTGGTAGGCAGAATAAACACACTCTCCGTCGCTCTCTGGTCAGGGATGACCCTTGATGAAATCGGCTACATTGATCTGGCTTACGCGCCGCCTTTCAGCGCGGCCTGGGACATTATTCACAACGCAGCGCAAGCACTGCAACGATCACTCTGAACACAAAAGGATTCTGAAAAATGACATGGTGGTGGATACTGTTCGGCGTTTTTATTCTGGCGATGCTTGCGTTGGATCTCGGTGTTTTCAACCGTAAGGCTCACGTCATTAAAATGAAAGAGGCGCTTCTGTGGGTAGCTTTCTGGGTATCCCTGGCTATCTGTTTTGGTGTGGGCGTCTATTATTTCTACGGTCATTCCAAAGCAATGGAATTTTTTGCGGGCTATCTCATTGAGTACTCGCTGAGCATCGACAATCTTTTCGTTTTCATGCTGATATTCCGATTTTTCAGCGTGCCGCGCGAATACGAGCACAAAGCCCTTTTTTGGGGCATCATGCTGGCGCTGATTACGCGCGGAGTCTTTATTTTAGCCGGCGTGGCGCTGATCAACACGTTTCATTGGATCATATATGTTTTCGGAGCTTTTCTGATTTACACCGGAATCAAGCTGGCGCTCAATAAACAAACAGAGGTGCATCCCGACAAAAACATCGCCATAAAACTGCTCCGTTATTTTGTGCCCGTTACCAAGGATTTTCACGGCGCCAAATTTTTTATTATCGAAAACGGGAAACGTTATGCCACGCCCATGGTAGCGGTTCTATTGGCGCTGGAAACAACCGATATTATTTTTGCCATCGATTCCATCCCGGCGGTGCTGGCCATTTCCAAAGACCCTTTCATCGTCTATACCTCCAATGTGTTCGCCATTCTCGGACTGCGGTCTTTGTTTTTTGCCATCTCCGGATTGATGAAACTTTTCCATCTGCTTCATTACGGATTGGCGGCTATCCTGAGTTTCGTCGGCGTGAAAATGCTTATTGAAAATTTTTATCATGTGCCGGTCGGGATTTCGCTGGCGGTCATCTGTGGTATTCTTGTTGTATCAATCGTCGCGTCATTGATTTGGCCGGATACAAAGTTTGAAGACATCCCGAATGTCACATTAAAGGATTGATGCCATGCGGACAGACTTTCTGACTCCTTCCCAGGCACAATTGAAAAGATGGGCCAGACTAGACGATGGCAAAATTCGCCAGGACGAGGGGGTGTTTCTGGCCGAAGGCGTCAAGGTGGTCGAAGAACTTCTGGCCACCGACTGGCCGATTCAGGCGTTTCTCGTTATCCCGGAAAAAGAAAAATACTGGGAACATCTGGATACGTCATCAAAAGACATACCCGTTTATCGACTGACCCGCGCCCAATGGGAAAAAATCGGACAGGACAGGGAACCGGAAGGCATCATGGCGG
>JASEHT010000097.1 GCA_030018675.1 Smithella sp. | reverse complement strand
CGCAACACTGTTCCCAATGGTTGACCGTCGGCGCTCCTCGCATTCAAGACAATCTGTTCGGCAGCACGTTTGGTCTGAGCATAAAAAGTGTCAGGATGAGTTGGCGACATCTCATTGAGCACGCAACCATCTGAAGGCCCATACACCGCAATCGTACTGAACAAGACAACGCGCCCGACACCCGCCTTAATCGCAGCCTCGACTACCGTCGCTGTACCGCCAACATTGACGTGCTCGTATTTTTCACGTAATTCAGGCGGCGGATTGACTATGTGCAGGAGAGCTGCCAGATGAACGACTGCATCTACGCCTTGCATCGCAGATTGGACTGCCACTTGATCAGTGACATCGCCAATCAATACTTCTACGCTTTGCGGGAACATACCTGCTGCAGGGGCATCAACCGAGAAGGCGCGAATCTGACATCCTGCCTGGTGTAGCGCATGAACGACACGCGGCCCAATGGCACCGGTAGCACCCGTAACGAGAACTAATTTATTTTTGCCCGACAAATTTACCCGGTCTTTCTGATTTGGAAACAAGAGTTTCTATTAACTCGTGATACTGATTGGTCACAGTCTCGCAAGCGTAGTGACGAACAACATGGTCTCGCCCGGATATGCCCATTTTCTGCCATTCTTGCTGGTTCTGGTACGCTCTCATAATCATTTCGGCTAAAACTTCAGCCGATCCTGGCAATACAAAAGCCCCGCACGAAGACTCACTCACCAAGCGTGCCAGATCAGAATTCTGGTCCGTGACAGCTAATACAGGCCGAGCACACGCCATAATGCGATAAACTTTCGAAGGTACGGCCTCGAAACCAGTCTCAATTGCCTGTGGCACCAAACAAAGATCAGATGCAGCGTAGGCCTGCCCCATCAGCGAATATGGCTGATACGGTAAGAAGACCAAGCTACTAAGATTGTACCGCTCGACTCTCTGTCGGAGAGATTCACGGAGGATGCCGTCCCCCATCATCAAGAAACAAACGCCTGCCTCATCTTGCAAGATCTTGGCAGCATCAATAAAATATTCCAGCCCTTGAGCTGGCCCCATGTTGCCTGCGTAACTAACGACGAATTTGCCATATAGGTTGTGTTTCCGACTAAAATCATTGTCTTTTGGCAAAGGGACCAAATCACTTACATCGACAAAGTTCGGGATGACGTGAACTTTGTCACCCGGCACCCCCTTCTCCAAGAGTTGCTCGCGCATCCGCGACGCGATTACCGTCACTGCTGACGATTTAGAATACACAAATTTTTCTAAGCGATACAGAAGATCAATGACCCAACGATTTTGAACCGCACCCAGCCGAATCGCGATATCCGGATAGATCTCTTGCACATTATAAATATATGGTGCCCTATGCAACCTGCCGAGTAACCAAGCACAAAGACCAATCGTCAAAGGTGGAGATGGCGTAATAATAACAGCCGGGCGAGGCACGATCGTCAGTCCAGCTATAACACTAATGATGTGGAAAAATGCCCATGCCAGAATTCGGCACAATATATTTTGTCCCTTGGGGGGCATGAAGGTGTGATATACGGTCATACCGTGGTATTCACTCTGGTACAGCATTTCCCCCCATTTTGGCCGCAGGGGCTGATATCTCTCGTTTTCCAAATTCCGGTTGTAGTGCGGTATCGTTGAGATCACTGTAACCCGATGGCCATGATTGCCCAGATCAACGGCAAGTTCACCCATAATCTGTGCTGTCGATACACTATCCGGCGGAAAAACAAGAGAAAGCAACAATACCTCAGCCATTTTTATTCATTAATACAACGAGAAGGAAACACAGACTTTAAACCCTTAACTCTTTTGCCATACGACCCGGTTTACATAATCGGTATAGCTCATGATGATTCTGACTACCTTTTCGGAAACACTGAGGACATCATAATCCCGGACCAGGCGAAGAGTGCGATCAGCACCCTTGGACTGGCTTTCCAGGACGGCGAGGCCCTCCTGGATTCGCGGCCATTGCAAGCCCACCATCATCACAGCCCCTTCCTCCATGCCTTCAGGTCTTTCGTGGGCTTGGCGGATGTTCAATGCAGGAAAATTCAGGATGGATGACTCTTCGGTAATAGTGCCACTATCGGAGAGAACCGCCTGGGCATTCATTTCAAGTTTAATGTAATCGGTCATGGCAAAGGGCTTATGAAGTTCAACCGTGGCAGGCAGTTTGATCTCCTCGGATTCAATCCGCTTGCGGGTGCGCGGATGGGTGGTCATAATGATGGGCTTGTTATACGCGGCAACGAAACCCTTTAACACCTCGATGAGTCCCCGGAAGTTATTTTCATCATCGACATTCTCTTCCCGGTGGCAGCTCACCACAAAGTATCCCAGAGGATCAAGTCCTAGCTGATGGAGTATGCTGGATTGCTCGATCTTGGGCATGTAATAGTGGAGCACCTCGTACATCGGACTGCCCGTCTTGATCACGCGGTCCGGCGGCAAACCCTCGCGCAAGAGATACTCACGAGAAATAGAGGAGTAAGGCATATTGATATCGCTGATGTGGTCCACGATCTTGCGATTAATCTCCTCTGGCACCCGCTCATCAAAGCAGCGGTTCCCCGCCTCCATGTGGAATACCGGGACCTTCCTCCGTTTAGCCGGATAGGCCGCAAGGCAACTGTTCGTATCTCCAAGAATCAGAACCGCATCGGGCTTTTCGCCAGCCAGAACCTCATCCGCCTTCGCGATTACGAGGCCGACGGTCTCCGCAGGGGTCTTCCCCGCCGCCTCCAGAAAGTGATCAGGAGCCCGTAACTCCAGGTCATCGAAAAAGACCTGGTTCAATTCGTAGTCGTAATTTTGGCCCGTATGGACGAGGATATGCCGGGTATAACGTTCCAGCGCGGCAATCACCCGGCTCAGGCGGATGATTTCCGGCCGTGTACCTACGAAGGTCATGACTTTCATAGAGTCTCCACCTCGATCATTTACACCATCATTCCAAAAGTATCGGGAATGAGCGGATCAAAAATTTCGTTCGCCCAGAAAAGCACTATCAGATCGTTTTGACCCACGTTCTCGATGGAATGGATGTATCCCGGCGGAATATCGACCACGCGGAACTCGCGGCCGGAAACGGGGTATTCGATGACATCCCCGCCCAGGATATGGCGAAACCGAATCACCGCATCCCCTTCGAGGACGACAAACTTCTCTACCTTGGTGTCATGGTAATGATGGCCCCTCGTGATCCCTGGCCGCGTGCACGATACGAAAATCTGTCCGATGTGCGGCGATTTCAGCAACTCGGCCAGCTCCCCCCGGGGGTCGGTCCGCTGCATCAATGGATAGGCGAAGGAGTCCGCGGGAAGATACGAAACATAGGTCGCATAGAGGGCACGGGTAAAAGGGTCGCTCATGTCCGGCAGGGCAAGGCTGACCCGGCTGTCCTGAAAGCCCCGGATCGTTCCCGCCAGGGCGCCCAGGGATATTCGATACGTCGGTTCCACCAGGCAATACTTACCATCCGAAACAGGCAAGCGGCCATCCATGACGCTGATGAAAGCATGGACCACGTCATCAATATAAACCAGCTCGATTTCTCTTGACGGATCGGAGATGGCGATGGACAGATCACGGGCGATGTTGTGACAGAAGGTGGCCACCACGGAATTGTAATTGGGCCGGCACCATTTACCGAAGACGCCGGGTAGGCGAAAGACAAAGACCGAGCCCCCTGTTTCCCTGCCAAAGTCGAAAACGGCCTCTTCCGCCTGGCGCTTGGAAAGGCCGTAGGGATTATCCAGGGTGGCCTGTTTAGATGAGGACAGCACAAGCAGAGGTGTGCGGCCCAACCGCCGCAAGTCATCGCAGACCTGCCGCGTCAAATCGAAATTGCCTTCCGTAAACTCCTCGACGCGCTCGGGCCGATTTATCCCGGCCAAATGATAGATCACATCTGCCCTGGTTAACCCCTCCTCCAAGAGACCTGCCGGGGAGTCCAGATCGTATTCGATGACGTCAACGTCGGCCCTTCGCTTGAGGGCAACAATCAGGTTCTTCCCAATAAACCCCCTTGCCCCGGTCACTAATATTTTCATTTCACTCGTCACCCATCACTGCCTTTATTGCATCCCCTACAACGCGATCTTCCCCGTCTCCAGGGCCGTCCTCACAAAATCCAGTTTGAGCAGCAACTCAATCAGGCCATCTTCATCCAATCGGCGCGTATTCTGGGAATGGTAATCCTCATGGCCGGAAACCCTCGTCTCGCCCTCGGTGAAATAGCAGGCATAGTTCAGGTCGCGGATATCCGCGGGTATCCGGAAATAATCTCCCATGTCTTCCGCCCGGGCCATCTCTTCCCGCGTCAGCAGGGTTTCATAGAGTTTTTCCCCATGCCGGGTGCCGATGATGCGAATTTCGTTGTCGGTCTTGAACAGCTTCTTCAACGCCCTGGCCAGCGTTTCAATGGTCGCCGCCGGGGCCTTCTGGACAAAAACATCGCCCGGATTTCCATGCTCAAAGGCATACACGACGAGATCCACCGCATCATCGATGGACGTCATGAAGCGGGTCATGTTCGGATCGGTGATCGTCAAGTGCTCGCCCGCCAGGATCTGGCTGATGAAAAGGGGAATGACGGAACCCCGGGACCCCATGACATTGCCGTAACGGGTGCCGCAGAAGATCGTCCCCGAATCCGCGTAGGCCCGCGCCTTGGCGATCATAAGCTTTTCCATCAGCGCTTTAGACATGCCCATGGCATTGATGGGATAAACGGCCTTGTCGGTGCTGAGCACGATCATGTTCTTGACGTTGCAGGCCAAGGCGGCCTTCATGACGTTATCCGCGCCGATGGCGTTCGTCTGAATCGCCTCCAAGGGGAAGAATTCGCAGGACGGCACTTGCTTGAGGGCCGCCGCATGGAAAACCATGTCCACGCCCCGTATGGCAGGCAGGACGCTGTCATAATCCCGGACATTCCCTAAATAGAACTTCACCTTCGGATTCCGCAAGGCATTGCGCATCTCATCCTGTTTTTTCTCATCACGGGAAAAAATGCGGATTTCGTTGATGTCTGTTTCTAAGAAACGGCGTAGGAAGGCATTGCCGAAGGTGCCTGTGCCGCCAGTAATTAGAAATGTTTTATTCTCAAACATCTCGTCACCTGTTACTCGTCACTTGTCACATCTGCTTCTTATTAGATGAAGATGCGGATTTCTTTGATGTCTATTTCCAAGAACCTGCGCAGGACGGCGATGCCGAAGGTACCCGTGCCGGTGATCGAAAGGATTCTATCATTGAACATTGAAGATTCTCAAAGATAGTAGAATATTTACATAATCAGATCGATATTTTCCAATCATATAATCATATTATTCGATCACCAAAAACAAAAAGATACTGCATAAACAAAATTTTCCTAATACTTCTCAAGATCTCTTTACGTGCCTGAAGTGACATAAGTTCTCGAATCGTTAATCTACGTAGCCCTCTTGGCAAACCTTCCGGACTTATTTTTCGAAGCATCTCAACATATGGACGGAATATTAATCTACGTAATCGGGGTGTAAGCCAGATTAGAGCACCAGATGTATTTGCTGAATAATGCCAATTTGATAACTGCACGAAATCAGCAAAATGGAAGAATACAAGCGGCTTGCCATCAACCTTTACTGCGTCATTTTCACCATGCACTCTGTAATTCGCGAGATTCCACGGCGCAAGGTTAATGCCTGGATCGTCAAGTACCTTTACACCGTGAAATAATTTTTGAAACCAGTTCAGATATCCCTGATCGGCATACTTCCCATCTTCATATCGCAGATAACACCAATCAATACAGCGATCAAACCACCATTGAAGGCATGCAGTCCCATTACCATCTTTACGAAAGGTAATCCAACCCACATTATATTCCCCAACTTTTCTCGCATGTCTTACCCAAAATGAGAAACGATGTGGTGTAATGCCAACCGAAGATTGCCCAAATAATTTAAATACATACTCCGGCGAACTGAAGAAAAACATATCTGCGTCAAGATATGTTACCATCTCACGGCACTCTGGTTTATCCAAAATAAATTTACACACGGCTGGACTAAGAGTAAAATAATACTCAACTATACTGCGATTTGCCTTTGCGCTCATCAGCTTCGGATATGCCTCCTCAACTAGACGAAGTGGAATCGGTCGTAGTGTTTCATCTGACAGGGCTCTTAAATGTTCTTCAGCTTCACAAGATGTACAAACAAGCCACAGGACAAACGACGCATGATGGCGTTTTAGGGATGCGTGAAGTGCTAATGCCTTTGGAAGGTATCTATGATCGCAGTGAGTAACGAAGTGTCGGCATTCTGTCATATTATAGACACGTTACAATTTTTTGGACTTAAAAGACATCAGCGCTGTGGTAATTATTCTAATTTCCGGTTCGGTCAATTCCGGGTAAATCGGAAGAGATAAAATGCGACTACATATATCTTCCGTTGCTTTTAGTCTACCAGCACCAATACTCACCTTATGGGCGTACCCATCCTGCCGATGCACGGGCACGGGGTAAAGAATTGCGGTCCCAACGCCGCAAGCCTGCAAGTGCTGTTCCAACCAATCTCTATATTCGCTTTGGACCACATATTGATGGTACACATGCTCGGTCCCAGGTGCGGGTGCTGGGTGATTTAGATGACTGTTTACACCATATTCACAATATTTTTTAGCTATTTCACGTCGCCGTTTATTCTGATCATCAAGGTACTTCAACTTTATACGCAGGATAGCAGCCTGGACTTCATCAAGCCTTGTATTCATTCCGCTGATCTCACTGATATAACGGCGCTTCCATCCATATTGTTTAATCAATTTACAACGTTCAGCCAACACAGGGTCTGATGTGACCACTGCACCGCCATCACCAAGTGCCCCAAGATTTTTTGTCGGATAGAAGCTAAAAGCTGCGGCATCACCAATCGTACCCACACGTTTTCCTTGGTACAATGCACCATGTGCCTGGGCACAGTCTTCCACCACCGCCGCACCAAATCGTCTTGAAATGTCAACAATCTTATTCATATCAGCTGGTTGGCCATATAGATGGACCGGTATAACAGCTTTGATGGGGTCACCCCTCCAATTAGCAAACGTTTTTTCTAGGTCTTTCGGAGACATCGTAAAAAAAATCGAATCTACATCCACAAGTAAAGGACGTGCGCCGACGAGGTCTATTGCGCTGACTGTGGCTACTGCGGTATGAGAAACCGTCACCACGGCATCCCCGGGACCAATCCCTAACGCTCGCAGAATGAGGATTAGGGCGTCCGTGCCAGTACCTGTACTGACACAATGCTTTACACCAAGATACAGCGCAAAATCTTTTTCAAATTGTTCTACCTCCTCCCCCATGACATACCAGCCGCTTTCTAACACTTTCATTACAGCAGCATCGATCTCTGTTTTATATGCCAGGTAGTTAGCGCCGGGATTTGCAGACGGGATCATCCTCATAGGATTACTTTACAAGTACTTATTAAGGTTGCAGCGATAGAAATCAATCGTTCTTTTCAAACCTTCTCTCAAATCAATCCGTTGCTGCCATCCCAACTGTTGCCGGATCAAGGAAGAATCTGAGTAGTAATCACCAATATCAATTTTCTTTCTCTCAGGGGGAAACTCGTGAATAGTGTAAGACCCCTCACCCGCGACTTCAACTAACATTTCAGCAAGATCCTTAAGGCTGACCACGGGTGGCCCACCCAAGTTGTAGATACGCCCATTTGCAGTATCTGATGATGCAACCAGTAACAACGCATCAACGCAGTCATCGACAAAGGTAAAGTCCCTCAATTGCGAACCACCCCACACTTCGAAAGGGTTACCTTCAAGCAGCAAACGAATCCAGATACCCAAAAAAGTTTGCCGGGCATCTTTTATCCGCATGCGAGGGCCATAGGTATTTGTTAGGCGCAAAGCACATCCGTGGATATTATACACATTGTTATAAAGGATATGGTACCACTCGCCTGCCATTTTATTTATACCGTTAACATCTGTTGGACGTAACAGGTGTTTCTCATCAACAGGCAAGTATTCCGGTTTGCCGTAAATCTGGCGGGTGCTGGCAAATATCACCTTGATAGCCGGATTATATTGACGGCAGGCCTCAAGAATCGAAAGTTGTGATCGGCAGTTGATCTCCAGATCGGTGAACGGGTTTTGCATTGAGTCCATGTGACTCGTCTGGCCGGCGAGGTTAAACAGATAATCATGTCCCTGAACCAGATACCTCATGCTGTGTTCATCGCGCACATCTGAAATGTTGAGACGGATCTGGTCAGCAATCCCCTCCAGGTTATAATGATTGCCCCCATATTCAGGGATGAAACTGTCAACCAAAGTAATATCGGACTCAAGTTGCAGGAGCTTTCTCGCCAAGTTGGACCCGATAAAACCCGCCCCACCAGTTATCAGGACCTTTTTGCCGTGGAAAAATGACGTCATTTCATCACCGCCCGCTTTTAAGAATTGATCGTAGTCGCGTGG
>JASEHT010000096.1 GCA_030018675.1 Smithella sp. | reverse complement strand
CAATACTCGTAATTGGCGTTGCTCTAATCATTGTTCTATTTCTCCATTTCACCATCAAAAGCCTGCTCAAGCTGGTTTTCATCATGATCATTATTCTCCTGGCCGTGTATGGTTATTATCATTTCAAAGACCCCGATAGTATGGCCGACAAAACCACTGAATCGAAAGAAATCTTGCAATATCTGATTGATGATGTAAAAAGTAAAAGTAAAACTTTTTCCGAGGATGTGAAGGATCTTTACAGAAAAGGCAAAAACGCTCCCAAAGAGGTGGATAAATTACTTGATTCATCAAAAAAGGAACTGGATAAAGAGTTCAAAGAGAAATAATGCCTCATTTTTCTGATGTTTAAGTCCTTAAATTATATCGCGTCAATATTATAACAAGTTAATTTCCATCGCACGGACGGGACAGGCGGAAACGCAGAGTTCGCATCCGTTGCATTTTTCCGGATCAAATAAGATTTTCAGGGATTCCTTTTCGAAAGTAAGAGCGGCTGTCGGGCAGAACCCCGTGCAGGCGCCACAATGAACACATTTATCGGTGTTTTGACTCACACTTTTGGAGAGGGATTCAACCTTCAGTCCCATTTCCTTCAAAAAGCGGATGGCGCCGTCGAAGTTTTCTTTCAAGCCCGTCAATTCCAGTACGATTACGCCTTCGCGACGCGGAAAAACCCTTGCTTTCAGAATATTGAACACAAGATTGTATTGCTTGACCAGCAGATAGATTACCGGCTGTTGAACAGTTTCTGGCGTATAACGTATAACGATTTTCTTTGAATACATATTTAAAAACCCAAACGAATTGGCAGTAAGATTAAGACATCATCAAAATATTGTCAAGGTAATTTACGGCGGAGTATCGTAATGATTATAATATGTTTGAATAATTTTCAATCTGCGGCAAGAAGTTTCATCCAGTCGAGCGAGGCAAAGGTTTTATGCAGCGGATGGTCGTCTTTTACGAAATGGTGCTCCAAACGAGGAAATATTCTGGAAGCAATATTGCGGACCTTATAAGGATCAACCACATCATCTTCTGTTCCATGATAAAGAATGACGGGAATGTTGATTGTCTTGCCGGCTGCAATGTGAAATTCGGGAAGATTGATGGCCGGGGCCATTAGAATTAATTTTTTTATTTTTTCTTCATTTGCCATGGCGTATTGAACCGCCATCAGGCCTCCATAGCTGGACCCCACAATAATTAAGTTGCTTCGGGCGGCAAGAATCTGATTGAGTTTTTCCATCCTTTTTTTCAGATCTCCCGTGAAATCCTCCACGATCATGTCCGGAAAATTCTGCGAAAAATATTGCCCTTTCGTTCCTTGTGCCGTGCTTTCCAGGCCGTGAATAAAAACAAACGTTTTGTGCATTATCTTTCCTTTCCTGAATTTTAGATTGTATGAATTATGACAGTATGTTATCTGTTCCGCAACTGTATTTTAGGAGATATGTTTATGGCCTTAATTTTACCTTTCAAAGCTGTGCGTCCGCAACAATATTTTGTATCCCGAATAGCCGCTCTTCCTTATGATGTAATGACCCGGGAGGAAGCGCAAAAAGCGGTTAAGGATAATCCTCTCAGTTTCATGCATGTGGAAAAATCGGAAATTGATGTTCCCGACGGAACAATGAACGATGACAGAATTATTTATGGTACTGCAAAACATAATTTTGATAAAATGCGGAAGGACGGCATTCTTATCCAGGATGAATCCCCCTACTTTTATATCTACAGACAAAAAATGGGGCCCCATGCCCAAACCGGAATTGTCGGCCTGATGAGCGCCGCCGAATACGACTCGGGAAAGATCAAAAAACATGAACTGACCAGAAAAGATAAGGAAGAAGACCGCATCCGGCATGTCGACGCGGTCAACGCTCATACCGGCCCGGTGTTTCTCTGTTACCGGGAAAGACAAGAAATAAACAGGATTGCGGATCAAGTCATCACCGGCGTTCCGGAGTATGACTTCACTGCCGAAGATGGAATCGTTCACTCCGTATGGATCGTTGTTGATTCCAAGCAAATCGAAGCTATAAAAAATAATTTCTGTGCGATTGACACACTCTACATCGCCGATGGCCACCATCGCGCCGCCGCGGGCGCGACATTGGCTAGAAACAGACGCGCGCAGGACAAATCAGCGCATCCATCCCGGGAATATGAATCTATTCTGGCCGTTTTTTTCCCGCACACGCAATTGAAGGTTATGGATTATAATCGCGCTGTCAAGGATTTAAACGGATTGACCCCTGAGCAATTTATCGAAAAGATCAGTTCGACATTTACAATCAGTCAAAACTTTGCGGCAAGATCACCGCAGCAGTTTCATGATTTCGGTATGTATCTGGGTGGTCAGTGGTATCAATTAACCATTAAACAACAGGTGTATAACGCGGACGATCCTGTCGCCAGTCTGGATGCAGCGATACTGCAGGAGCATCTTTTAGAGCCTGTCCTCGGTATCAAGGATCCGCGCGTCGATGACCGCATCAAATTCATCGGCGGAATCAGAGGAATGGATGAATTGGAAAAACTGGTGAACAAGGACGGATTTGTCGTGGCCTTTTCTCTTTATCCAACGACCATGGAACAAATCATAAAAGTGGCCGACGCCGGCGCAATAATGCCACCGAAATCAACGTGGTTTGAACCGAAATTGCGCAGCGGACTTTTCACGCATCAACTGGATTGAAAGGACTTATTTCGGTCGGGGATAATGGACGAAGAAACACTGGACGAAATACTCAACGGCCTTGTACGGGTTTACCAGAAGAAAAAAGGATATCGTTTTTCCATAGATTCCATTCTGTTGGCACATTTTGTTTCTCTGAAAAAACGCTCGAGGTTCATGGATATCGGCTGCGGCAGCGGTGTCATACTGATGATCCTGGCGAAACGATTTCCTGACACGACTTGTGTCGGCCTGGAAGTTCAGGAAAGCCTCGCAAAACTGGCCCGTAAAAATGTTGAATTCAACGACCTGGGAAACCGGATTCAAATCGTACGCGGCGACGCCCGGCATATCAAAAATATTTTTCAGGAGAGATCCTTTGATTCGGTGATCTTTAACCCTCCTTACCGGAAATTCAATTCAGGACGGGTCAATCCTCTCCCGGAAAAAGCCATCGCCCGTCATGAAATTACAGGCTCTCTGGATTGTTTTTTAAAAGCTTCCCGATACCTCCTCAAACCAGGAGGAACCGTTTTTACCATCTTTCCGGCCATGAGACTCGTAGAATTGATCCATCTGTTCCGAAAAAACGGCATCGAACCGAAAAGGATGAAACTTGTTTTCTCCGATCTGATTTCCGAAGCCGAATTCTGCCTCGTGGAAGGTAGAATGGGCGGACGTGAACAATTAAAGATACTACCATCGCTTCTCATTTACAATGATCGCAGAAGATATTCGGACGACATGATGAATATTTTCAGCGAACTTTCCGGCTTTCGATCTGACGGCGACGGCTGATTTCCAGTTGCATGACACGTTGTAAGACGGAAGCCAGTTCCCTGTCGGCTAAAACTTCCGTACATTCATCAATCATGTCTCTGTCTCTTTTTTTCAGCACATTTTTTTTTGCAGGAGATGCACTGACGTCATCTTTTTCTTTGATGGGACTATATCCCACCATAAAGCGAATTTCTTTTGTCGCATGTTTTCCGGAAAGCTGATTTAACTTATCAAGAATATCCTGCTTAACAAAATGAAGTTGCTGAACCCAGACAGATGAAACCGTTTTTACAAATAAAATGCCGTTTCTAAATGATTCTGGTTTCGTTTTGGCGGCGATTTGCTCACCTACGGCTGTTGGCCATAATTGTATAAGGGCGTTTTCTTCAAGTTTTGAAGCCATACCCTTTTTTTTCAAGACCGAAAATAAAACTTCACCAATTGGTTGTAATTGAATCTGCCGATTTCTTCTACGCATGTTTTTTCTTTGGCATAAATTAAAGAACAGGTCAAGAGATTGGAAAAATATTAAATATTCTTAAAGAAAGTCCAGTTCTAAATCAAAGATGATATCGAGGCAGCAAGAAGGAGGCGACGAGGCGTATTGTACATACGTTGAGGAAGCCGACGACGCGGCCAACAAAGATAGCGCTTTGATTTAGAATTGGAATAAAAAAGGCGGGGAGGCTTTAAACCTCCCCGCCTGGAATTACTTTTCAAACAATCATTTCTCAGACAACAAATGATTCTTCAGGAATATTCATGCAACTCTGCTCATCCCTCTTCAGGTTTTCCAGTTTCGGAATAACCAATCCTGTTGTGCGGCCAATAAAGAATCGGGCAGCTTCAATCTTACCACGATAGAACGCTTTGTCTTGTTCACCGGTATCCGCAGCAAAGAACTTCGGAATAGCAACCAGAGCCATTTTGAGGTGTAGCCAGCCCACAATGACATCACCCATGCAGTTCAGGAAATCGCAGGCTCCGATCAGGGGGACGTAAGGAGTGACTTTGATCATCTTGGCAAAGGCCATCGATGTTTCTGCCACGGCGTTCAAAGCATTTTCCACTATTTCCACTTCATTTTTCAGAGCGTCAACCTTTTTGCCTTCGTCAATGGTTTCCTTCATCATCGCCATCAGGTTCATGAAATAAAGGCCTTTCTTCATGCCCAGCTTACGGCCCAGCAGGTCAAGCGCCTGAATACCATTGGTGCCTTCATATATCTGATTGATCTTCTGATCTCTCATCATCTGCTCAACCGGGTACTCACGGCAGAAACCGTAACCGCCATAGGTCTGTACAGCTGTATCGCAAACCATCATGCCCATATCGGTGCAGTAGGCTTTGACGATCGGTGTAAGAATTTCGATAAAACCATGCCAATATGCTTGCTGTTCTTCATTTTTTTCGACCATGGCCTGGATTTCATTATCCATGCAGAAGTAACACAAGAAGCATAACATACGAAGACCTTCTGAAGTGGATTTCATCTTCAGCAGCATTCTGCGAACATCCGGATGCCGAATGATAGGAACCGAGTTACCTTCAATTTTCATCGCCATCTCTATGACGTCCTGTCCCTGAATTCTCTGTTTAGCATAATCAAGAGCATGGAGATAGGCTGCTCCGGCAAGCGATGCGCCCATCATGCCGACGCCCTGACGCTCTTCGTTCATCATGTGGAACATGATCGGCATACCCTGGCGTTCTTCACCCATCAGATAACCGATACATTTACCGTCAGTGCCGAAGTTCAGCGTACAGGTCGCATTGCCATGAATACCCATCTTGCTTTCGATATTTCCGCACTGCACATCGTTGGGTTCTCCGAGTTCGCCCTTTTCATTGAATCTGATTTTGGGAACCATGAAAATGGAAATGCCTTTTGTACCTTTGGGATCGCCTTCAATTCTGGCCAGTACGGGGTGAATAATGTTCGGGGTCAGATCATGATCACCCGCCGAGATGAAGCTCTTGGTGCCTACGATAGAATAGGTGCCATCAGCGTTCTTCTTTGCCGAGGTCTTTAAAAGGCCGACGTCGGAACCGGCGCTCGGTTCAGTCAGACACATGGTTCCAGCCCATTCACCACTAAACATTTTTTCGAGAAGTATATTACGCAATGGATGCTGGAAATAATCCTGCATCAATCTTGCAGCGCCGTGGGAAAGACCGGGATACATAAGGAACGCCTGATTGGTTGACAGAAACATGTTAGCGCAAGCTGCCGCTATACAAGCAGGAAAGCCTTGACCGCCTACCTCCGGCTCGTCAGCCGTAGCCATATATCCGCCTTCACAATAAAGTTTGTAGAGCCTTTTATAAGATTCAGGTGTTGTTACTTTTCCGTCTTTAAATGTTGCTTCAACTGGTTTACGATGAACTTCATCAGGATAGGTGGGGGCAATTTCAGTCTCCGAAAACTTTGCCGCCTGATCAAGAACCATCTTGCACGTATCGACATCATAGTCCACATAACGGCCCTTACCCAGCAATGTTTCTCCTATCTTGAAGACCTCAAACAACTGGAAATTAATATCCCTTAAATCAATCCACAAACTCGCCATATAAATCCTCCTTATATTTTGTTCGTTATTTTTTTTGCTCTTTAATGATGAGCATCCTTCTCTGTTGGTTTTTTCAAAAAGCGGCGTCTAAAATCTCTTTCTTTGCCGAAGAATCATAGAATTATGTAATGTATTACTGCAGGCTTTAAGTCTCATTATCCGGTGACTGAAAGTCATTTTCGAACCTTATACATCTCAAAATTCACTCTGTCAACAGAATATGTAAATATTAATTATTTTATTTTTATGTTTTTGCTTCATATAGAGAAAGTATAATATTATCATATACTTTAATATTAATTTACCTCATCAGTAATCAAACGGAAAAAGTGATTAAAAATAAAAAAACCCCACATTTAATGATCTAAATGTTGGGGAATTTTTTATAATTTAAGTTTGAAATTTTAATGAACAGTTTCGAGGTAATATTGCGTTATTTCGTAAACGGCGTAGTCCATCATAAGCATGATCCGCATAATACTGTCGATTGCCTGATTATGTTCCAACGCGTCAATAAAAATCGCCTGAAAATCGGCATATAACCACATATGGCGGCGCATCAGAACTAATCCGTAAATGGATTCCTGCAAAGGAAGGCCGATTTCATGACATTTTTTCGCGTATTTGCGGAAATATTCCTGGGTAAATTCAACACGATTATCGGGAACCAGCAATTTTCGTAAATTCATATAAAAATCGATTGCGTAAACAACCAACTTTTCTTTCTTTATATTTCGATAGTGCGTTGTCCTACTGTTTTTCTGGACATCATCCGCCCAATACGCGGCAATTTCCTCGGCATTTTGTTCGGTAACATCAAGCAATCTGATAGAATCTACCATAAGAATTTTCTCCTTTCTCTGAGATTAAGTCATCTAGCTGCAATATGGTTTTGCATTGCATGTCATTTCTTATTTTTTAGCCTGTTTCATCAATTCCTGGTATTCCTTTGTTACCTCGTAAGCGGCGTAGTCGAACAATAAAATGGTCCGGCCAAGCGTGTCAAGGGCTTGCCTTTGATCAATACCCGACGTAAATATGGCCTGAAATTCGGCATAGAGCCAGATATGTCTCCGCATCAGGATTAATGCGTAAATGGTTTCCTTGGCCGGAATGCCCATGGCGTAACTTTCCTGAGCATAGCTGCGAAAATATCTTAATACATCATCAGTGATTTTTTCATCCAGAAACATCTTGCTGAAATTGCGATAAAAACGCACGCATTGATAATCAATGTCCTCTTCATTCAAATTTTTATACGTCGGTGTTCTAGAGTTGCTCTTAACATCTTTGACCCATCTTGCCGTAATTTTTTCCGCATGCTTCTCTGCCAGTTCCAGATACTTTATGGCATATGTCTTCATTTGAAGTCTCCTTTCCACCATGATTTACTTGAATGTTTGATTTTAATATAAGACATGATGGAAAATTTGACAACGTTTTTTTAAAATTATTTGCGTTTAATCTTCCGATTTATTCATGAGTTTAAACGCTATACTTCGCATCTTTATATTCAATATCTCATTGACATAAAAAACCTAAACGCCTATAGTTCGCAAACCGTGGAAAATTGTTCGTTCAATTAGTGCAGCAGCAAAATAAATCATAAGGAGAAAACTGAAATAATGAATTTCAAAAATCGATTATTCATTTTAGTAACCTGTATGATCTCTCTTTCTTATGGATGCACGCATTTAGGCATGAACAACATTCCGTTGGATCAGATCAAAGCGAAGTACGCGGACTATGAATCAAAGATCCTTCAGATCGATGATATGAATATTCACTACAAAGATGAAGGCGAAGGGCCTGTATTGATTTTAATTCATGGCGTCTGCGCTTCTTTGCACACGTGGGACGGATGGGTGCAGCACCTTAAAGGACATTATAGGATTATCCGATTTGATATACCGGGTTTTGGTCTCACCGGACCGGCACCTGATACATCTTTATATCAAATAGACGCCGCCGTCGCCTTGTTTGAAAAAATTGTCGGTGAAATGAAACTGGACAAGTTCTACTTAGCCGGCAACTCACTGGGTGGATACATTTCCTGGAAATACACGTTAAAAAACCCGGACAAAGTGGAAAAGCTGATCCTGATCGATTCCATAGGTTTTCCCCAACCCCTGCCCGGAATTATTTCATTTGCAAGTAACCCTTTAATACGCCCCTTCTCGCGTCATATAATGCCTCGCTTTCTCTTTAATACAGCCGTAAAACAGGTTTATGGAGATCAGTCGAAAGTGACTCCGGAACTCAAGGATCGTTATTTCGAACTGGCCATGAGAGAAGGCAATAAAGGTTCTTATGTTGCCGTCTTCACGGAAATGAGACGACTGTGTAAAGATGAAAATCTTTCCCAGGGCATCAGGGATATCAAGACGCCGACTTTGATCATGTGGGGAACGGAAGACCGTTGGATTCCCTTTAAATATTTCGAAGACTGGAAGAGAGAATTACCAAGCGCTAAATTCATACAGTACGAAGGCGCCGGCCACACCCCGATGGAAGAAATACCGGACATTACGG
>JASEHT010000095.1 GCA_030018675.1 Smithella sp. | reverse complement strand
GGCCATTGTTATAGGGTTCCAGGTACTCATATCCTTCTATATTCCTCAACATTCCGCTATTCTTTTTAACGATTTCTTTCTTTTCATTGTATGATGCCATTTCTTTTTCCGTGACCAGACGCCAATCCTGCCTCAGGTTGGCTTTATCAAATACAACATCCAGAGTATAAATGATGGGAGGAAAACTAAGCTTCCCTTCAATAAGAGATTCTCCGACAGTGTCTTTGCCCAGCGGTTTAATCACGTGAACCGTTTTGTAATAAGACAGACCGGGAGCATATTCTCCCATAACATCCCAATTTTCCAGGACGCTCCATACTTTTTCAGGTGAAGCGTTAATCAAAATCACTCCGATAGCCCTTCTCTTCTGCCCTTTGCCCTCTACATTATAATTCTCCTCAAACGTCTGCAACTGACCAGCTTCCAGCTTTGTCTTGTCAATATTCAGTTTTAACTTTTGCGGCTCCGCCCCGTATGCCATTACGGCAATCAACATTATAAAGATGGACAAGATAAACGACTTTTTCATAATTCCTCCTTAAATTTTTGTATTTTTTAAAACAACTTATAAAATTGCAAATAACAGGCGCTGCATCTTTAAGAATAACAGGTTCTGTTAATGATAATCTTTTTCAGATCATCGGACAGATCGTTAAAGTACGAGCAGTAACCGGCAACGCGAACCAGAAGATGCGGATATTTTTCCGGATGGTCATACGCATCCAGCAAAATTTGTCTGTCGATAACATTGGGCTGGAACTGCATGCCGCCTTTTTTGAAGAAAGTGCTGAAGATGCCGGCCAGGTTCTTAACGCCATCCTTACCCTGGAACAGGGCCGAATCGACGGTGAACGTGACCGTGGTGCCGTTGGGGGCATAGTTTACAAAATCGGCCTCGGCGACAGCGTTGAGCGACGACAGCAGATCGTTTGTCTCCATTCCATAATGAGGCGTGACGCTGTTGGCAAGCGATACGCCGGCCAGTCTCCCCGAAGGCAGGGCGGGCGTCTTCGCCCCGTATAGGTCGTTGACATTCAGGGCGTAATAGCCGGCGGTGTAAATGCCGTTGCGCGGACAGTTCTTCACCGACTTCAATGCCTTGCACCATATATCCAGGGTCTTGTTGACCCAGGCAGAAGCCTCTCTGGAACCGTCATGACCGAATTTCGGAACTGCGAGCAACGCCTTCCTGATTTCCTGATGGCGTTCGCCTTCGAAGTTGTTATCGATAGCGTTGATGACATCCGTTATGGGATACAATTTCTTTTTGAATACTACCTCGTCAATGGCGAACAGAGAGTCCGCTACATCCGTGATTCCTACCGCCTGAATGCCGCTGCTGTTCACCTTTGCACCGCCCTGGCACAGATCCTTCCCGCTGTCGATGCAATTCGGAAAGAGCGTCGAGGAAAGGGGCGTCGTGAAGTGTTCGGCGATGATCTTCTCGATATCCTGGTGATCGGAGAGAATGGAGTTGGTAAGGATATTCAAGCGCGACTGAAAACGTGTCAGCAACTCATCCATATTCGCGGGCGGTTTCGGTGCGGGAGTTCTCTTCCTCTTGAAGCTATTGCGGGCGCTCAGGTATTTCGCCAATATGTATTTGGAAGATTTATTGTCTCTCCGGCAGTTGTACTCGAAAAACTTAGTAGTCATCTTTTCCATCTGATCGGCGAGGCCGACGTTCCACACATCGCTTTCCTCGCCTCTCAATGCCTGCAGAAAAGGCATGGCCACGTTCACGTTGGCGCAGTCGGTGTTGCCAAAATGGTCATCGTTGACGTTTGGCTCGACGCATCCGATAACGGCGTAATTCCGGGCATCTTCGACCTTCTGGTCCGGATAGTGCTTGGCCAGGCTCGGAAGATAGATTTCATCGTTGTACAGGGCCGGCATGGGAGCGCCGTTGATATACACCTCGGCCAGACGATCCAGGTATTCCTGGGGGCTGTCCTTGTGCATACGCGCCGTCATGTTGCAGGCATAGGGTTGCAGTTCGCAGATGTCCAGCAACATGTACGTACAGTCGTTGGTGGCGTCTTTACCGTCACGTCCGAGACCACCCGCCGTCACTGCCTGGTCCACGGACATGGTCTCGAAGAGCCTGCCGATACGGAGGTAGGTGTCACCGTCATTGACGAGGATGACTTCGTCCATCTTGAGGATGAAGAGGGCCAGCAGTTCTTTCGCCTTATCGTAATCGATGATGCCGGCTTCCAAATCCCTTTTATAATAAGGATAGAGGATCTGGTCGAGACGGCCATGGGAAATGGCGTTTTCGTATGACTCGGTGCAGACGGCGATCTGGAAGAACAGCATGCTCTGGAGCGCATCATGGTAAGTACGGGCAGGATTCTTAGGCACATAAGCGCAGATGCCGGCTATCTTCTCCAACTCCTTGCGGCGTTGTGGATCCTTTTCTTCCTTGGCCAAACTGGAGAGCTTGTCGGCATATCGCTCGGCGAATGCCTCCAGTGCTTTTAAACTGATAATCGCGCCATCGTAGAAGGCCTGACTGCTTTGAGGTTTCCCTTTGCGTGCGGCCTCGATCTCTTTTATGATCCCCGATGTTCCCAGAGCCAGAATGCGGTCATAGTTCATTGTGAAATGCGCAATGGCGGCCATGTTGTTATTGAATCCGTATGCATTTTCCGATGCACGGGCAATGGTCATCATGAACTTGGGAATCGAATTAGCGGTCTTCAAGAGGAGGCAGTGTCTCAGCCAGAATGGCAGAGTTCTATAAAAGAAGTTAATCCTTTCCTTCCATGTGCATTGGAACGAAACAGGTTTCTGGCGATGGATTTGATGGAGAATCGAAGCGAAGAGAGCGCCGTAGTGTTCTTCCCATATCTGGCCGGCACATCTCTTGGCAGTGAAATTACCGACGAGAAGCTCTTGAGGGTAGATGATAACACTCTTGTTCTTCAAGACATAGTCCAGACGTTCTGCTCTGTGAATGGGATTCGGTTTCTTAAAACCGTTTTTCTTGTAGTAATCCGTCTTTAGCCTGGATACTTCAAAGCAGAGGGCTCTGCCGCTTTCTCTGATAGCTTCATGGATGTCAGAGACTCGCTTCGTAAAAACAGCCTTATGCCTCCTGGCGTCCAGATCATAGCACTCAGCCTTGATGCCTTGCGCCCTGAGTGATTCGACAGCTTTCTTGACTGCATCGAGGCCCTGGTCATTCGTGATATTCAGAGACTCTGTGACCAGAGCGAGACGTTTGGCTTTATCTTCATACATATTATGGTATTTAAGCAGTTCGATGGAATCGTGACCTACTGACTTTAGGAAATCCGCTGTTGCCTTGATGCGAGCATTGTCGTCGTTGTAACCCGGTACGATGACCATGCGGAATTTGATATTGGCATTCAAAGCACGTAGCTTCTTTATGTTTTCCAGGATCAGCTTAGTATCTTGTTTGGTAAGTTTCTTATGAAGGTCCTCATCGCCCACAACTTTCAAGTCCGCGAGAAACAGATCCACGTAGGGTACTAGTTTCTCCACATTAGCCCAAGGCACGTGTAGCGAGGTCTCTGCGGCGACATGGATATTCTCTTTCCTCAATTCCTTCAAAAGCGGTATCAAGCTGTCCGGGTCCTGCAAAAGGGGATCACCGCCGGATAGCGTTACACCGCCGCCTGTTTTGTAATAATATTCCTTGTCTCGCGAAACAAGTTCGACGATACCGGGAATCGAGTAGTCGCCGGCGTCAGCAAGTTCAGGCCGGAACGTTAACGCTTCCGGATTCTGACACCAGACGCATCTCAATCCGCACCCTTGAAAGAAAATCGTTGTGCGGATGCCGGGGCCGTCATGGACACAGGTTCGTTGTATTTTCAATACCTTCAGTTTTTCCTGCGGCCCGGACTGATAATCTGTGAGATTTTTGGCTGTTTGCATTGTTTTTTACTCCTCTGTATATGTTTTTTTTCAATTTTTTAATGGCTGAAAATCACATGCACCCCGGTTCCCGTGTATTCATTCCTTACCGGAATGGAGAGTTTTAATTAACGACATTCCCTTTTGCATAAATTTTCTGGCGCTTTGTGCCGCTTTTTCCTCATCCCCTTTTATGACGGCATTTAATATTTCCTGTTGCAAGGATGTATTAAAATTTGTGGATGTCGGCAGAAACAGAGCCAAATGTTTGTCATAAATTGTTTTAATGGTATTCATCAGCAGGATGTAAACGATGTTTTTACTAGCCATGGCGAGCAGCCGGAAAAATTCGAAATCCAATAGATGTATTTTTACCGGATCAGTCGTAGTCACCAGCTCTTGCATGAGAGTTTTCATTTGTTCGATATCTTTCTTTTTAGCTCGTTTTGCCGCGAGCCTTGCCACGTCGGTTCCAAAAATTTCCCGGGCTTCAAAAATATTTCCCAGGATTTTAAAATCGATTCCTCCGTTTATAACAAGTAAGGAAAAAATTAGATCCAGAGATGCATTGTGGAAATCTTCAACGATGATTCCCTTTCCCTGACGTATGACAATCAATTTCAACTGTTCCAGTTTTTTTAAAGCCTCGCGTAAGGTTGTCCTTGTCACATTAAGTTGCAGAGCAAGAATTCTCTCCGCAGGCAATTTATCACCGGGATTGATATGGCCCTGCAATATATGTTTCAGCAATATTTCCACAATTTGTTCAGGAGCTTTTACTTTCTCAACAGGCGTTAATTTCTTTTCCATGGGCAGTCCTTATAAGTTTAAATTCAATAATTCTGACTAGGCATTTGGAAGTGGTACAACCATTGGACCAATAAACTATGTGCAAACAATAGAAAAAAAGCAAGACATTTCTATGAAATTTATTTCACATATAGGTGCGTTAAATTACATCAAGTCAAGCGTGTCTCGGCATTTGCCGGGTAGAAGAGTCGTGGGGCGAGAGAGGGACGCCCTTAAAATTCTAAGTTACTTTTTAAGAACACAACAGAACCTCTTTATTTAATAAGTACCGAATTCAGGGGACACAACATTTAATTGTATATTATCCCGCTGCGCTTCGCTTCGGGGATACCACGGATATCTTCGATATCCTCCGCCAGAGGTGGGATAATTTCAAATCCCGATAAATCGCGGATTGGAAAGTTCGACTAACAAGTTTCAACACACTACGCTTTTGAAATTGGAGTCTCTCTACAACTAACAAGTTTCAGTGCACTTCGTTTCTAAAAATTTGGGTCTCATTAAAACGCGAGCTACAAGGGATCAAATCTACTCTTGGCTCATGTAGGGAAGAAAGTTCTGGATACCCCCGGCATTCCCAGGCATGCGCCGGAGTTCCCTGCAGGGCAAGTGCGCCGGCTGTTTTTATGTCATGGGCGAGAGGGCAGCGGAATAAATGATCTTGACAATACATATGTACACAGGTATATATGGACTAAATCATCTATACAAAGGAGGCCGCCGTGTCGCTGCCGCATGCGCTTTTGGGTTTAATCAATTATCAGCCTTCCACCGGATACGATCTGAAAAATAAATTTCAGCAGTCTATTCATTTTTTCTGGAATGCCGCCCTGCCGCATATCTACCGTTCGTTAAAGCAGATGGAAAAAGAGGGGTGGATTGCTTCGACCATAGAACAGCAGTCGGGAAAACCGAATCGCAAAGTCTACAGGATAATGGATAAAGGGAAGAAGGAACTTCTTCACTGGCTTGCCGAACCACCGGAAGAACTAGAAATGCGCCACACGATGCTTGTAAAGGTTTTTTTCGGGAAACAGATGCCGCCCGAAAAGTTGGCGGAGCACTTGAAGAACTGGCGGGAATATAATGTGAATCTTCTCAAACAGTATGAAACGGTGGTAATGCCGGTTATTCAGCGGCAGTCGGAGAAGGCATCTTACGCGGAGGATGCGCATTACTGGGGCCTGTCGCTTGATTACGGCATACGCCACGCCCGGATGGTTATTGACTGGTGCGATCAGGCGCTGAAAGACATTGAGAAGGGAAAAGTAAAGAAACAGAAGGAGAAAAAGCATGTCAGATGAAGTTTATCAAAAACTCGCGAAGGTACTCGATACCCTGCCCAACGGTTTTCCCGCCACCGAAAGCGGCGTGGAGATTAAAATGCTGAAGAAGATTTTTTCGCCCGAGCAGGCCGATCTTTTTTGCGATCTCAGGCTGATTTTTGAAACATCCGAGCAGATAGCCGAAAGGACAGGCCGCCCTCTGGCAGAACTGGATAGACAGCTCAAAGATATGGGTAAGGCGGGACTGCTTTTTTCTATAAATTTCGGGGGAATCAGGATTTTCAGAATGGTGCCCTGGGTTTTCGGGATATATGAATTTCAGCTCGACCGACTGGATAAGGAATTTGCCGAACTGAATGAAGAATACGCGCCGTTTTTCGGACAGCAGTTTTTTTCGCAAACGCCGCAATTGATGCGTACACTGCCTGTTGAAGAAGAAATATCCGGCCAGCAGGAGGTTATATCTTACGAGAAGATTTCCGATGTTATTGACGCCAACCAATCTTTTCTGGTCAACGACTGTGTTTGTAAAAAAGAAAAGGGGTTGCTGGGACAGACCTGCGACCGGCCGGTGCAGGTCTGTCTGGCGATGGCTCCCGTGGCAGGTGTTTTTGATAAGTACCCTACGGGCAAGATACTGACGAAACAGGAGGCGTATGACCTGATGAAAATGGCGGAAGAGGCGGGGCTTGTCCATTTGACCTATAATGTGCAGGGAGGCGGCTTCTACATCTGCAACTGCTGTAAATGCTGCTGCGGTGTGTTGAGATCCATCAATGAACTGGGCATTCCCGCTGCAATGGTTATCAATTCCAGTTATTATGCCGAGATTGATACGGAAAAATGCATCTCCTGCGGAATATGTTTGGACGAACGATGCCAGGTGGGTGCGATAGAAGAAGGCGCCGATACGTACCGGATAATTCCGGATCGATGTATCGGCTGTGGTCTGTGCATCAGCACTTGTCCGAGCGAGGCGATCCGGCTGGTGCATAAAGGGGCCGATCAGATAGCACAGCCTCCCGTTAATGAAGACGCCTGGTTTGAAGAACGCGGCAGGATGAGGGGCGTTGATTTTTCAAAGTATAAATAATGGCGGGCACCGGAAAAGTCTGCACCTGCCCGCGAAGTTGTACGCGTCAGTCCGGCACTGTATAGCTTGCTGGCCTTAGCCGCCAGACAGGAAAAGAAGAGTGTCAACGAATGGCTTGCCGAAACCTGCAAAAAGCCGAATGACACAAAGGATTAAGGTGCAATAAAGAAATTAAAACGAAGCAAAAGAGCTATAGGGACGCCCTTAAAATAAACAGGGAACAGGTTGCGATAAATCCTGTCGGTTACCCCCTGGAGTGGTGCAAGGTAGATCATGGGCAATTTCTGAATCCTTTAGCTTTCGGCATAATCACAGGGATTGCTTTTTCCTGATAGCAACGGGTTTGTCAACAATAATAGTTTATAGGGATATGACAAGCTTTTTGCAACAACCCCTCAGGTAACTCAGTAAGGCCTTTTCCGCTTTCACTCTCCGCATTAATTTGTTATAGAAACCTCCAGTCAGTAGGACTTTCACGCCCTATTTTTTCAATTACATTAACAAAAGGAAGGTATGACCATGAGCAGTACAGTTTTAAAGGAATTAAAGGATGGTGTTCTGTTATTGACATTGAACCGCCCCGACAAGAAGAATTCGTTCAACACCGAACAGTGGACGGCTCTGGCCGCCCAACTGGATGCGGCGCGTGTTGACGATGACGTTACGGTGGTCGTCCTTACCGGCGCGGGTAATGATTTTTCGGCGGGTCAGGATTTGAGAGACGCCGTGACTCCCGGCGGGATGGCCAGTTACAGGATTACGGAACGCGCGGTTGTTGATTTTGACAAACCGCTTATCGGCGCGGCCAGGGGGGTCGCCGTTGGCGGAGGCGCGACCATGCTGTTCCATTGCGATGTGCTCTATGTCGGTGAAAGTCTGCGTATGCGTCTGCCCTTCAATAGCCTGGGAATGGCGCCGGAATTCGCCAGCAGTTATATGCTGCAGAATCTCATCGGACCGCAGAGAGCGGCCGAGCTCCTTTTTACCACGGAATGGATTGACGCCGATAAAGCTCTGGATGCGGGCATCGCCTCCCGCAAGTTCAAGGATGATGAACTGCTGCCAAACGCGATGGCGAAGGCCGACGAAATAGCGCAGTTGCCTTTGAGCTCTCTGCTGGAAACGAAAAGGTGCCTCAAAACGGCGCATAAAGCGGGTATTGACGCGGCATTGAAGATTGAGCGCGAGGCCATGGACAGACTGGCGGGCGGGCCGGCAAGCATGGAGGCCATGATGGCGTTCATGGAGAAGCGAAAACCGGATTTCCGCAACCTGAAGAAAAAATAGTCGGAACACAAGATATCTCTCCGGCATAGCCGGACTATAGCCGTTGGGATTCCGCCCATTGATCCGATATTGCCATTACAAATGGACACTGGATTCCCGCCAGAAAAATGCGGGAATGACAGGGGAAATTGGGGATAGCGCCCTATTCCGAGGAATAATCAGCGCTGGGCTTCATCGACCCCGCTCCGTTTCGCTTCGGGGATAAGGGAGACTAAGATTTTTGCTGTGCTTGAGATAGATAAAGGAGCTCACTAATCCCACGTCGCTACGCTCCTAGGATAGCTCCGCTAACGCTTCGAGCGGCG
>JASEHT010000094.1 GCA_030018675.1 Smithella sp. | reverse complement strand
CCGGATATCATTCTGCTTGATCTTTTCATGCCGGACATGCCAGGCGAAGACGTCGCGGCTGCTTTAAAAGAAAATACCGTCACGGCAAATATACCGATTCTTTTTGTGACAGCGCTTGCCTCAAATGATGATATTTCTGATAGTGCAGGAAGTAAAATGGGGGATAACTATATAATGCCCAAACCGATACGAACGAAAAAACTGATAGAAACCATCATGAAAATCTTAGAAGAACGCTGATAATCTAAAAATAATATAAGATGACGAGAAGTAATGAGTCGGATTGCATGTAATTAATCCGAGAGATGGAGATAGAAAAAAAACAGTGGAGTCATGCTGATTATCAAATCACGGGTATGAAACCACAACGCAAGCTTCGGAAACAGATTCCGCGGCAAGCTGCGGTATATTATACCCTCCGCTTTGCGGGATTGTTCAACTTACCAATTCCGCTGTGCTTCGCTTTCGAAATTGGAGTTTCACGAATAAATTTTAGGGCGCTGAAAAAGTGTCGGTTTTTTCGCCTTTGTGCCTTTTGATTCTTCCTTGGTCCTCAAGATAAAGAAGATGGGCGAGGGCTTCCCCGACGGCAAACCATTTCTGAGTAGTGGGGAATTGTTCCCAATTCTCGCATTCAATATCCCAGGTCATTCCGCCGGCAATATCATAAGCGCCCATTGTGTTTACCCCCAAAACCTCAAGTACTTCTTTAGCTCTGTTTTCATGATGTTTCTTTAATTCATCAATTCTTCCCGCAAGGCCGGTAAATAAATTGCGGTGTCCGGGGAGAACGAGTTTAACCGGCAGATTCCTGACCTTGTCCAGACTTTCCATGTAGTTTTTAAGAGAATTTGTTTCATACGACCACGATTCAATATGCGGCGTGATGTCATACAGAACATGGTCTCCGGAAAAGAACAGCTGTTTTTCTTCTTCATAAAGGCAGATATGTCCCTCGGTATGCCCCGGCGTGAGAATGCATTTTAATTGGAAGTCACCGATTTCAATGATACTGCCGTCGTCAAGGAAGGTAAATTCGGGAATTTTCTTCGGGCTGTACTTGAATCCGGGATGGCTTTCCACCGCCTTGACAAGTTCCTCAAGCTGAAAACCGTTTTGCAGGGCGTAATCCAGCATGGCTTGCCAGTCAATATTTTCATTGAATACGCTGGAATCAATTCGGCTGAAATAAACCTTGCTGCTGTCGGTGAACAATCTGGAAACCAGCCCGGTGTGATCGGAGTGCATGTGGGTCAGCATAAAATCCGTTTTGTTCAGGTCGATGTCCAGATCACGCAAGCCTTCCTCCATGGCTCGGAAGCAGACATCACGGTTGAATCCGGTATCAATAATCAAATTGCGGTCGGCGGCTTTAATGACATAGGAGTTGAGGTCTTTCAGCGGGCTGTTGGGAAGCGGTATGATAATCCGGTAGAGGTCGGGCAATATCTGTTCGTACATCAAAAACTCCTTTATAATTCAATTAATTAAATTACAAATATGAATATCACGTTTAACGGCAAGAGACAAGCGTTCACGCGGTTCTTATTTTGAGAAAGAATATCTTGACATATTGCACCGCAGCAGGTATTAAACATAGCTCAGAAATGCTCGTTTATGGTGGATGCCCCATCTGGAAGAGAGTTGCCCAGAGGGGGTTTTTGTTTAGTGAGCCAAGCTGAAAACGAATCCCGACGAGTCGGGATGAAGTTTGCCCCTGCCACGTGAAGGTGGCGGGATAATTCGACCATCAAAATTCAGCACGCCATGCTTCTGAATTTTGGGTCTCATTAAAGCGTAAGGCGAACTATCCCCGAAGGTACGGAGCGGGATTAGTGAGCCAAGCTGAAAAACGCTATGCGAAGCTATAACATCTACGACGATCAAAGATAATAAAGGTTAAAAAGGAAAAAGGTAATGAAAGCGGATAATCAAAAAATCAGAAATATCGGTATCAGCGCCCATATCGATTCGGGAAAAACCACGCTGACCGAAAGAATTCTCTTCTATACGAAAAGAATTCACGCCATTCACGATGTGAAGGGTAAAGACGGCGTCGGCGCCACGATGGACTCCATGGAGCTCGAAAAAGAGCGCGGCATTACCATTGCCTCCGCGGCCACGTACTGCGAATGGAAAGGCTATGAAGTCAACATCATCGATACGCCGGGTCACGTCGATTTCACCATCGAAGTGGAGCGCTCTTTGCGCGTTCTGGACGGCGCTATTCTGGTGTTGTGCGCGGTGGGCGGCGTTCAGTCGCAATCCATCACCGTTGACCGTCAGATGAAAAGATACAAGGTCCCCTGCATTGCCTTCATCAACAAGTGCGACCGCAGCGGCGCCAATCCCTTCCGGGTTATCGGCCAGTTGAAATCAAAGCTGGGACACAATGCCGTGGCCATGCAGATTCCGATCGGTCTGGAAAACGATGTGCAGGGCGTTGTCGATCTGGTCGCCATGAAGGCGCTTTATTTCGACGGCGAAAACGGCGAAATCGTGCGCGAGGCGGAAATTCCCGCTCATCTTCTGGATGAAGCCAAAGCGAAAAGGGAAGAAATGGTGGATGCCGCGTCGATTTTCTCCGATGAGCTGACAGAAGCCATCCTGAATGAAACCGAAATAACCTCTGAAATGATTTATGCGGCGTTGCGCAAAGGCTCACTACAGAGAGAAATCACACCCGTCTTTATGGGTTCCGCTTACAAAAACAAGGCCGTGCAACCGATGCTCGACGGCGTGACGCATCTGCTGCCCTGTCCGTCCGACATCGAAAATGTCGCGATAAACATGGATAATAATGAAGAAACCGTTGCGTTAAACAATGATCCGGAAAAGCCGGTTGTCGCGCTGGTCTTTAAACTGGAAGACGGACAGTACGGACAGTTGACTTACATCCGTGTCTATCAGGGAACGCTGGCGAAAGGTTCGACCATCGTCAATGTCCGCACCGGCAAGAAAGTCAAGGTGGGCCGCGTCGTCCGGATGCATGCCGAACAAATGGAAGATGTCGAACAGCTGAACGCCGGTTATATCGGCGCTTTATTCGGTATTGAATGCTCTTCCGGTGACACCTTTACGTCTCCGGAAGTCAACCTGACCATGCTTTCGATGTTCGTTCCCAAACCGGTCATCTCGCTGGCCATTGTTCCCAAGGACAACAAATCACAGTTGGCGATGGCCAAGGCTCTGAACAGATTTGCCAAGGAAGACCCGACGTTCAAGACGTTTGTCGATCACGAAACGGGCGACACGATTATTGAGGGCATGGGCGAGCTGCATCTGGATATTTACGTGGAAAGAATGCGTCGCGAGTACGGCGCGGATGTTACCACGGGCAATCCTCGCGTGGCTTACCGCGAAACCATCACCCAGCGTGCGGATTTCAATTACACACATAAAAAGCAGACCGGCGGCTCCGGTCAGTTCGGACGCGTGGCCGGTTTTCTTGAACCGCTTGCCGATGCCGAATTCGTTTTTGAAAATAAAATATTCGGCGGCTCGATTCCCTCGCAATACATTACCGCCTGCGAAAAAGGATTCAAGCAGAGCATGGCCAAGGGGCCGAAGCTCGAGTTTCCGGTTACCGGCGTGAAGGTGGTCATCAATGACGGCGCTTCCCATGCGGTCGATTCGTCCGATATGGCGTTTCAGGCTGCGGCGCGCGGCGCTTTCAAGGAAGCCTATCTGCGGGCGAAGCCGGTAGTTCACGAACCGATTATGAAGGTGGTTGTGGAAACACCATCGGAATTTCAGGGCGCGGTTATGGGGTTGTTGAATCAGCGTCGCGGCATGATTATCGGTTCACAGGATGAGGATGTCATGTGCGTGATTGAAGCGCAGGTGCCTCTGGCGGAAATGTTCGGTTTCTCGACGATTCTGCGTTCCGCCACACAGGGCAAGGCGCAGTTTACGATGGAGTTCGCCTTGTATCGCCAGGTGCCGCAATCCATCGCGGAAAAGATCGCGCTGGACGTGGCGCAGAATAAAAAATCAGCAGCGTAATCGTAACGATGCTGAGCATTAGCGTTGCCCTGAAAAGGGAAAAGAATGTCATCCATTTAACACATAAGGATATTATTATGATCAAAAAGGAAATGATTTACCGTAATCCGCTGGTCAATCTCGGTTATGATTCCGAAGATATTTTGCCGGTGGGAGGTTTCGGCGCTGTTATGGCGCATGCCGGAGTGGGGAAAACCGCTCTTCTGGTACAACTGGCTTTAAATATGATGCTCAGGCAGAATTCGGTGCTTCATGTCAGCCTGAATGACGCGGTCAGTAAGGTTGATTTGTGGTATCAGGAAATATTTCGCGATATCGCCTCAAAATTCGGCATCGATGAAGTAAACCACTACGGGGAAAAAATTCAGCCGTACCGTTTTATCATGACCTTCAAGGTGGAAGGATTCAGCACTCCCCGACTGGAAGAGCGGTTAACCGATTTGATGGAACAGAATATTTTCAAGCCGCATACAATGATTATTGACGGTTTCAAATTTGACGACGCTGGACGAGGACAACTCATGCAATTAAAGGAACTCGCCGTAAAATACGCTATGCGTCTGTGGTTTACCGTGCATACCCACCGCCATGAGCCCCCGCAGGAGAACGGCATGCCTCTTTCATTCCTGCACGTGGAAGATTTGTTCGATGTGATTGTTCAGATGGAGACCAGGGGTGAAGAGGTATTCATTAAAGCCGTAAAAGGAAAATCCGACCCGTCGGCGAAAAATGATCTGCTGCTTGATCCCGCCACCATGCTGATTAAAAACGGAAACTGAATATAACGGATTGATTTGACTGATGCCTTTGGGATCATGGGAGATGATATCCCTTTTCATGGAATAATTTTAAACAGGCATCAACGGTTTCGGTATCATAGAGAATGCCTTTGTTTTGCTCGATTTCCGCCAGGGCGGCTTCAATGCCCAGCGATGCGCGGTAGGGACGATGGGAGCCCATGGCTTCCACGACATCGGCAACAGCCAGAATGCGCGCCTCGATGAGGATATCATCGCCTTTCAGATTATCCGGATAACCGCTTCCATTCATCCGCTCATGATGCTGACGGACGATATCTGCCAGAGGCCACGGAGAATCCACATCTTTCAGCATATCATATCCTATGCGGGAATGTTCCTTAATGAGAGAAAATTCGATATTGGTCAATTTGCCCGGCTTGGTCAGTATTTCGGCCGGTATGGATAATTTCCCGATGTCGTGAATGGTTCCGGCCATACGGATGCCTTCAATACGATCATTATCCAATCCCATTTCCTCGGCGATGGCGCAGGCCAGATCGGACGAACGGGACTGATGGCCCGCAGTATAAGGATCTCTTGCTTCGAGAGCCGTCACCAGAACCTGAATGGTCGTGCCCACAGCCCTTTTCAGGCTGTCGAGGGTTTTCTGAAGTTTTTCTTCCGCCAGTTTTCGCTCGGTGACATTTCTTGCCTCTCCCAAAATGGACAGAATTTCCCCTTTTTCATCCCGAACAAAACTGAATGCGCATTCTCCCCAGATCGTCTGGCCATTTTTCAGAACGAATTCCAGTTCCAATGTTTTTAAAAAAAGATAGTCGGAAGAAGCTTTCATTGCCTTGGGCATCTGAATAGCGATAAAATCCGCGGCTCTTTTCATGGAATCCCGTGTCAGCAGCTTTTTCCAGGACATTTTTCTTATCTCATCCGAGGAGTAACCGGTTAATCGTTCAACAGACGGGCTTACATAGGTAATGTTCATTTTCATATCCATGAGCCAGATCTGATCTTTCATGTGGTCGGCAAGCAGACGATATCTCTCCTCACTTTCCTTCAGCAATTTTTCAGCCATTTTACGTTCGGTGATGTTCCGCGCGATACCTCTGAATCCGATCGGCTTGCCGGAGGCATCTCTCATTAAAGAAATATACGCTTCAACATTAATTTTCGTTCCATCTTTTCTCTTAATCTGCCAGGTAAAATCCTTCTCGGGCTCTCCCGTTGTATAGACCTTGTTATAGACCCGGAATACGTCAGGCAAATCCTTTTCATCGATATATTGACGATTGTTCATACCCATCAATTCCGATCGGCTGTAACCCGTATCTTTGCACACCATATCGTTGAAAAAAGTGAAATTACCGGCCAGATCTATTTCAAAATACCCATCGTTGATGTCTTCCAGAATCGTCCTGTAGCGTTCTTCACTTTTCTGAAGTTCGTCTTGCGCGAGCTTACGTTCAGTTATTTCTCTGGTCTCGCCAAGAATCGAGACCGGTTTCCCGTTTTCATCGCGGATAAAACTCACACGGGTTTCAATCCATATCAGATGACCTATTTTGTGCCGTGCCTGCAGTTCCAGAATACGGCGTGTGCCCGTTTCGGGCGGCGGATTCACCATGGCCGCGGCGAGCTTGTTAGAAAGCGTTTCGCTGAATTTCTTAAAAGATTCTTCTGTGAAGAGTTGATTTATTTTAAAACGTCTTACTTCCTCTACGGAGTATCCGTATATTTTTTCCACGGAAGGGCTGATATGGGTGAAATTAAAATTCAGATCCATTATCCAGATATGTTCGGATATGTTGTCCGCGAGAAGACGGTACAGGGCTTCGCTTTGTTTCAAAGCTTCCTCCATCTTCTTCCGTTCGGTGATATCCGAATGTATTCCGATCAGGCCGATAATCCTGCCGGAATCGTCCTTGATGGCGTCGGCGCGTGTCAGGGCAAGAATTCTCCCCCCGTTTTTTGAAATGAATTCCGCTTCGCCGCTCCAGGAATCGCCGCTCTTAATGGCTTCAAAAACGGATCGGGCTGTATGCCTGTCCGCGTAAATCGCGGGTCCGTCTCCCTTGGCATGAAGTTCTGCCGGTGAGTATCCGAAGAGTTTTGTAAAGGCCTCATTATGATAAAAATGGTTTCCGTCGGGATCGGATAATCCGATAGCGTCGCTGGAGCTTTCCACGGCCTTCCTGATAATAAAAAGATTTTCTTCGGCTTTTTTGCGGTCGGTAATGTCGCGGATATTTACAACAACCGACAGAACCTCATTATCCTGTATCAGATTGGTTCCCTGAGCTTCCACCGTGTGCCAGGTTCCATCTTTATTGGAAATGCGTATCTCGGCTTTTTGAACCACAGGGCGGGTATCTTTAAAGAATCTATCAAAAATGCCGCCAATAAGAGAAACCTCGTCCGGGTGAAGATATTGATACATGTTGCTGCCGATTATTTCTTCTTTCGGCAATCCTAATGCCCTTTCCGTTTCCGGGTTAGCGTAGGTGATGGTCGAATCTCTGTTGATGAGAAGAATAATATCCGATGATTGTTCGGTAAGAACTCGGAAGCGCTGCTCTTCGGCGTGTAACTTATGCTCAAAATTTCTTTGTTGTGTTCTGATTATTGCATCTTTCAATTCCCTGGATATCGCGGGACAGAGACGGGATAAATTCGATTTCATCAAATAATCCTGGGCGCCCAGGCGCATGCATTCCACCGCTGTTTCTTCGCCGATGGTTCCGGATACGACAATCAGAGGGATATCCAGGTTGATTTTCTTGAAAAGAGCGATGGCCGCAGGAGCATCGAAATGGGGCATCTTGTAATCGCAAAGAATAATATCCCATTGCTTTTCCTGCAGGGCTGTTTTCATCGCGGCTGCCGTATCCACCCGTTCATAAATCGGATGATAGCCGCCTTTTTTAAGCTGTCGGATAATCAGCAGAACATCGTTTTCCGAATCATCAACCATCAGGACATTGATTGATTTCTCTTTCATGCCGTTGCTCCCTGAATCTGAATGAATGGAGAGTTAAATTAATAAACCGTGAATTTCTGAACCAACCCGCGGCCCTTGATAATCGCCAGATGAAGTCATCCGGATTATTGAGGCCTTTCTGTCAGGTAAAAATATATACGCAAGTCATAGATATGTCAAAAGAAATAATATTTACGGTCGAGTACGATCCTGTTATCAATGCCTTTTTCGCGAAAAGTCCGGAAAAATGATGAGCGGCTGACAGGCCGATAAAAACATTTGACCACTACCTCTGTTTGTTGTAGCATTCCATAAAATTTAACATGAAAGGCGGACAATCTTATGAAACAAGATTATGAAAAACCTGAACTTGTGATTTACGAAGATCTTTCAGATGTGGTAGCGCAAGCATCCATGATTGTGATTGATTAATTTAGTGTAAAAAACAATCGGAGTAGCAACAACTTTTAAATAGCATAAAAATTTCTAATTCGGTAAACTGCGCGAATCTTCATGTGGGATATGCCGTGCCTTTTTCGCGAAAAGTCCGAAAAAATGATGAGCGTCTAACAGGCCGATAAAAACATTTGACCACTACCTCTGTTTGTTGTAGCATTCCATAAAATTTAACATGAAAGGCGGACAATCTTATGAAACAAGATTATGAAAAACCTGAACTTGTGATTTACGAAGATCTTTCAGATGTGGTAGCGCAAGCATCCATGATTGTGATTGATTAATTTAGTGTAAAAAACAATCGGAGTAGCAACAACTTTTAAATAGCATAAAAATTTCTAATTCGGTAAACTGCGCGAATCTTCATGTGGGATATGCCGTGCCTTTTTCGCGAAAAGTCCGAAAAAATGATGAGCGTCTAACAGGCCGATAAAAACATTTGACCACTACCTCTGTTTGTTGTAGCATTCCATAAA
>JASEHT010000093.1 GCA_030018675.1 Smithella sp. | reverse complement strand
GAAGGATATTGCCTCTTGTATAATCCAGCAGAAACATGAAGAATCTGACAACCTTCTGAGCATCCTTTTCCATTTCGGCTAGGATTTCCGGGCTGTTGACGACAATGAATTTCCAGGGCTGCATGTTTCCGGCCGACGGCGCGTATCGGCCGGCTTCCAGAATTCTTTTAATCATGCTGTCCGGCAGGGGTTCTTTTTTAAACGCCCGAATGCTGCGCCTCTCCAGGATGACTTTCTCCACCGGATTCCAGGGCATGCCTTCCTCATATTTCCCCAGGGGAGACAATGTTTCATCTTTAGAACTCATAGGTCCTCCTTACGGTTAATTTGCCGCGTTTCTCTTTATGGTGCCACATATTGATTTTTCTGGGCGTCATATGTTCCCGCCACAACGCCCAGCTTCTCCATTTCTTTCTTGATGATTCTCTGTGTTTCGGTCTTGGGAAACTCTTTAACAATCAGGACAAAACGGGGAACGGCGAATTTCGCCAGATCTTCTTTGAGCGATTCAACCAGATCGGCTTCTTTCAGCGTGTGGCCTTCCACCAGAGAAACGCTCGCCATGATTTCATCCTCGGCCAGTTCCGAGGGAACCGCGAAAACGGCTGCTTCCAGCACGGATGGATGTTTCTGAATGGTGTGTTCGACTTCATAGGCCGAAACGTTTTCACCCTTGATGCGCATGAATTCCGCGTTGCGTCCGACAAAATAGAGGTAACCGTTTTTATCCCGTTTGACCAGATCTCCGGTGTATATCCAGCCGTCTTTCAATTTATCATTGCTGGCCTTTTCGTTTTTAAAATATTCCACCGATTTTTTTTTGCCCCTGGATTCAAATATAAGTTGTCCCGGCGTGCCGTCGGGAACGTCGTTCCCTTCATTATCCACCAGCCGGTAAACCGTGTTGGGAGCGGGTTTTCCGATGGAGCCGACCGGGGCGTTGCCCAGATTCATGATACTCTTGCCGCCGCCGTCAACGGAGCCGTAAGCTTCATAGATTTTAATGCCGAATCTTTTTTCAAATTTCTCCCACTCGTCCACCGGACAGGCGGCCGACAGGGTAAAGCGAACGTTATTGACGTTATCATTCTCCCGGGGCGGCTGTTTCATTAGAATGGGGATCATGGCGCCGATCGTGTTGAAAGCCGTAATCTTGTATTGGCGTATATCATCCCAGAACTTGCTGGCGGAGAATTTTCTGGCCAGCACCACCTTGCAGCCGCGATGCATTCCCTGCGTCACGCAGAGCCAGAGCGCGTTGCCGTGAAAAAGGGGAAGACAGGTGTAAAGAATGTCCGATTTTCTGTACAGAGCGTAAGCGGGAATGGAAAGCAGCTTCAATGTGGTTTTGCCGTAGCGGTACATGACGCCCTTGGGAAGACCGGTCGTGCCCGAGGTGTAAAGAATAAAGCAGATATCATTTTTATCATATTTTACATTTGGTTTTTGCGCCGGCTGTTTGTAGGCATCGGCAAGATTCAGCATGTCCTGGGGCAGGGCGGAGGCTCCTGCTCCAGCGGAAAGATTGACAATCACTGTTTTTCTTTTTTCAAGTTTATCCGCTATTTTCTTATACGCATCCAGAAATTCCGCGTCGATCACAATAAATTCCGCATCGCTGTGATTCAGAATGTAAAGCAGGCTGTCGCCGCGCAACGAGGTGTTGATGGGAATGGAATACATGCCGAGTTTCTGCGATCCGATATAAACATCCAGATATTGGGGGCAGTTGGCCATGATGATGGCGACGCCCTTGGCCTTGCCGGCACCCAGCGTCCGCAGAAAATTAGCCGCCCGGTTGGCGTTTTCATCCATTTGCCGGAATGAAAATTCCCTGTCTTCGTAAAGCAGAAATGTCCGGTCGCCGTATTGGCGGGCTTTTTCTTCACTGAGCTCGGCCCAGGACATGTCTTCCGCAAATTCTTGCGTTTTCACCAGACTGCTGAAATTTGCCGGAAAAGTCCCGCGCCCCATTTCATCTTTAAAAAATGTCAACAGGCCTTTGACGAACGAAAACACAAGTTTTGAATTAGCCATCAAATACATCTTCAATCCTCATCTTTCTGTAAAACAATACCTTTGCGTTTACCAGGAAACCCGCGATAGCGCGCAACGGCGCCACCGGGGTTCCCTTCGGTTTCCTACCGACTTGGGGGGGCAGGACCGTTCTCTGTGATCTATGACAACATATCCCTGATTAAAGACAATTTTCGCATGGGTGCCAGACCCAAAAACGCCTGCACATGCTTGGCGTCACGAAATCTTTTTTCCTGTCCGTAATCCTTCATATAGCCGTTGCCGCCCAGACACTGAATGCCATCCGTGGTCAGTTTGCAGGCCTGTTCGGAAAGATGCAGTGCCGCCGCCCGCGTGTAGAGATACCATTGTCTGTCCTGATTTTCCGCGGCCTGCGCCGCCTCGGAAACAACCATTTCGGCAATTTTCACCTTCATGGCCATCTGGCCAAGTATCATTCTCAGACCCGACCAGTTGATGATCTCCTTGCCGCCCTGACAGCGCTGCTGACTGTAATCAAGCGCTTCCTCAAATGAACCCTTCATGATACCGCATTGCATGGCGGCTACCGCGGCGTGCATCCGGTCGGAGGCTTTTGCAAAATATTTTGCACCGTCCCCTTCCTGCCCCACCAGCGTGCCGGCAACGCTCACGACATTCAAATCCACCGCCGGACAGGCGTGCAGTCCCAGGCTCACGACCGGTTCACTTTTTGCGTATCCCTTATCCGCCGTATCGATGAGGAAGAAGGTATAGCCTTCCTGTCCCTTGATTTTAGCCGGCACCAGGGCATGGCCGGAAATACCGCCCAGAACGACATAGTCAATTTCTCCGTTGAGCATATAATGGTCTTTGACTTTTACCGCTTCCAGCGTGACACCGTTTTCAGCAGGATTGGCAAAGGACGGACAGGCGATCAGCGCCCCTTTGGCATCAACTGCTTTTTCCATCATGGCGGACAGCAGATTTTTATTCCCGGCCGCCAGAATAATTTCCTGCGCCAGGGCGTTGGTAAAAATAATGCCTCCCAGACTCGCATCCGCCGCGCAGATATGATCGAGGATGATGCACAACGCGCTGATGTCCTGCCCGATACCGCCGCACTCCTCGGGCAGTGTTGCACCCAGCAGTCCGACTTCATAAGCCTTGGTCACTACGTCATCAAAAAAAGGACCGAAAGGATAGCGGTCGTGTTCTTCCCTGTTGGCGGTAAGCTCCTTGGCTGCAAAGCTGTGGGCCAGATCTTCAAAAGACTTGAGTTCGCATTTTATAGTCGTCAGCATGTTTTATCCCCTCCTATTCTTCAAATACACGAGCCTGCGGAACGCAACGCGCGATCAGGCAATTAAAAAGGTTGATCCGGTTTAACTGGTTTGTCCCTTCGTAAATCTGCAGCAGTTTCGAATCACGCAGAATTTTTTCCGCGCCGCTTTCATGCCGTAACCCCGCCTGCCCCATCATCTCCAGCGCCATCTGGCTGTTTTTCATGCCCATATCCGTGCCGAAAAACTTGGCAATGGACGACCATCCGGAACAGCGCTTCTGAGCCTCCAGGGATTGTCCTTCCACAAAAATCTGCCGCATAAGCCAGTTTGTTATTTTCAATTTATAAAAAGGAACAAAAAACACATCAATGATCGGTTGGGGAATAAATTTCATGTAGTAATATAGTGGTTTTATTTGGAGGAAATTAAAAACTCCGCCTTTTAGACTATTGGAATAATTGGCCTCATTATAAGCGAGCCTTCCGGCGATGACATTCTTATACATTTCAGCCAGCATAATCTGCGCCCATTCGTGATTGATAAGCAGTTTGCCGTCCACGGCGTTTTCACTGGCAAACTTCAGAGCATGCTCATACGCCCCGCGCGCCACGCCGGTTCCGAAAGCCCCCACCGAGGCGCGGGTGACTTCGACGACATAGTGGATGATCTGATTCACCAGCTCGCCTGTCCCGCGGATCTGGGAGTTGGGAAAATCGCGGGAATCACCAAGGACACAATCATCCGGAATGAAGCAATCTTCGAAAACGAGTTCACTGGCACAGCAGGCTCGCTGCCCCATCTTGTCTTCATGCTTGCCGAAGGAAAATCCTTTCATGCCGGTTTTGACCGCAAGCATGACGGTGTTTTCGGAGGGTTTTTTCAAATCGGCGTAGGCGATCAGAGCGTGCCAGGTTGAAACATGCCCCATAGAGATGAATATCTTGCTGCCGTTGACGATGTAGCCTCCCTTGACTTTTTCGGCATAACACGTCACCTTGCCGCGATCGACCAGTTCCACCTCCTCCACATCCGTACCAGCTCCGGGTTCGGTGATCGCCAACGTAATCAGACAGGGATTGCCCGTGCGCTCCCCTTCCGCCACGTCCCGGCAGATTCTGTTAATCAGCGGCAGATTCCAGGATGCCAGCACGGTCATAAAACCGAGATAGTGCACAAACACCGCGTTGGCAATGCCCACACAGGCTGAAGACATTTCTTCAATGACGTAGGCATGACTCGGTAAACTCCAACCCTGCCCCCCGAAAAGCTTGGGGATGAACATGGTGTAGAAACCCCACTCATTGGCCTTTTGAACCAGGTCCCACGGCAGATAGTCCGGATCCTGAAACGTTTTCAAATCCGTTTTCAGTGCCAGGGGCCTGACGACTTCGTCATTGAACTTCCGGACATAGCTGACAAGCGTCCTGGTTTCTTTGAGCTGGATTTTCGGTATTTGCGGAATAGCCTGCAAACTGCAAAAGCTATCTTCGAAACGCGGCTCGCGCTCCAACAAAGATTTATTTTCCTTCGGCTTTATCATAATTCCCCCCTTCTGGATTGGCTGATTGCTGACTACACATCAACCGGCAATGCCCGATCTGCTTAAGCAATTCAAAGAGACACTGATCAAAAAACCGCTGTGATTTCCATCCGTGCCGTGCCGGTATCACGTTAAACCTTTATTCTTTTGAGCGTGAAGCGCCGCTGGCGACGCCGATTTTTCAAAGGGATGGAGCTTCCCGTATGTAAATACACATGGCCGCTTCTTCCGTACCTAAGGCGCTGCCTCTTATCACCGAAGTATTGGATGAAGGCTCTTGCAAAAAGTAATGCGTTTTGTATGTTCTGTAAAAATACATAGTTTTTCATAGTGTTTTGTGATCCGCTGAACGCTCCCATGAACGGGTAGTGAGCAATACATCCTCCAACCCTGTTTTAGCCGGCTTACAAAGTGGTGCAAGGGCTTTAAAAAATTCATCCGGATCAACAACGGCTTCAGGAGAGAAGACTCCATATCGACCTCGATAACTATTTGACAGGAGCCTTGCGCCGATGGCAAGAGGAACGCCAGTGGCTCCTCCCATGCCACCTTCAGGAGCGGACATGATAGCGCATGCGGCCGCGGCTGGTCTATCATCTTTCATTCCCCGGGCAAGGGCAAAGAGGGGAGGCAATATTTTTTTTGATTTAACCAATTGCGCCATGGTCTCATAATCCCGCCGTGGAGAATCGTTTTTATCCGGGGGTTCAAGGCTCTCCGCAATTGAAGCTGCTCTATTTACAGTCATTACGCCTATATTCACCATGGCGGAAATAATTTTTATCCCCCATATTATATAAAGCGGCGCTGAAAATAGATTCAAACTTACCCGCAGGTTTTTTCGATATCTTGGGAATGTAATCGCTTCGGGATGTCCGATGGTATAGAGTGGATATGATCCAATACCCGGATAGTCGAGAACCATCCTCTTGAGCGGCTTTTCTTCCCTGTATTCTCCATCATAGAATACGCGTATCGATCCGGTGAGTTGATGGATGCCGTGCAGGGTCGCCGCCGATGGTTTGTCCATCCCCGGTTCCGGCTTTGCATGGGTGATGTCCCAGCATGTGTAAAGTTCTGTGACTTCATCAAGGGCATCCATTGCTTTTACCGCAAGCATGTTGGATATTCCCGGTGTGGCGCCCATGCCGACAATGGCCGTAACTCCTGCGTCTCGGGCCGCGTCATTGAGTTCAAACATTTTAATTGTCGGCTCCCAGTCATCGCACACGTCTATATAATTGCATCCTGCTTTGATCGCCGCGTTGAGTATAGACTTTCCGAATCGATGATAGGGACCGGTGGTATTCATGACCACATCCGTTCCTTTCATCGCCCGTGTGAGGGATCTGGCATCCGTGACATCAACCGAAAGCCAGGATGTCATTTCGCCCGCTTCTTCGGAAAACTTACGGGCATGGTCACCGTTTTTATCCGCTATGACGATATGGTCACACCACCGGTTTTTCACCATTGCTCTGACCGCGTGCCTCCCTATACCGCCGCAACCGCCTAGAGCAAGAACTTTCATTATATTACCCTTCGAAATTATTAAAATCGTACTGCTGTATTTAATACGTTATTTTATCGGAGCTTCCAGGATATGGATACACATCGCCGCTTCTTCCGCGCCTAAAGCACCTCCGCCGTTTTCCGCCATGGCCAGTCTGGCATTCGCCACCTGACGTTTTCCAGCATTGCCTCTTAATTGAGTCACTAGTTCATGTATCTGGGCCAGACCGGATGCGCCGATAGGATGGCCGCGCGATTCCAGCCCGCCGCTGGGATTGATAGGAATGCGGCCTTTCAGACTTGTCTCCCCTTTTTCGGCAAATATTCCGCCTTCGCCTTTTGGACAGAAGCCCAGATTTTCCGCCTGTACGACTTCACCGAAGGCCGAGGCGTCATGTACTTCCGCGACATTGATATCCTGAGGACCGACGCCTGCTGTTTCATAAGCTTGTTTGGACAGCCTCTCTCCGATTTCCGGAATGTCCGAATCGAAAGAAGTTCTGATGGCGGAACCGAGAACCGAAGCCCTGATTTTGACAGCCTGACTGCTCAGACCCAGTCTTTTAACCATTTCTTCGGAACACAAAATCGCCGAAGCAGAGCCGTCGCCGATGGGAGCGCACATTGCGCGGGTCAAAGGCCACGATACGATGCGGTCGGATAAAACTTTTTCTACCGGAACTTCGAAACAGTATTGGGCGTTGGGGTTTAGTGTCGAGTTGAAATGATTCTTGGAAGCGATGATGGCCAGTTGCTCAACCGTAGAGCCATATTTTTTCATATGCTGGCGACAGGCATAGCCGTAAACATCCATAAACGGCGAATGATCTCCAGAAGTCAATTTGGCCAGTTGCCATACCGTATCGTAGCCGATCTTTTCAGCAAGAACAATGCCTGCTGTTAAACGGTCACGGTACTCTTTCCAGAGCGGCTCTTTGGACTTGGACTGCTTCTTGCCTTCGGTGTCCTTTTGGGATTGATAGCGCTGTTTGAAGCGTTCCACACTGGCTTTTTCCTCATCCGTCAGCGCAAAGATTGAAAGTGTCTTAACCATAGTCAGGACATTTTCGATATCGATTCCGCCTAAAAAACCATTGAACACCAAATTTTTGTTGGAGGCGTATAGTTTTTCCGCACCGACGGCCATGGTGATGTCATACAAACCGCCGGCAACACCGTACCAGGCGTGATGCAGAGCCGTGGAACCGCCGGCACAGGCGTTTTCCACATTGGTGATGGGAATTCCTTCGATACCCATTTCCTTAAGAGCGACCTGACCGCGAATGGTCATCTGTCCCCTTTCGCCCCAGCCGGCATTTGAAAAAAAGAGAGTCTGAATATCGTTTTTGTTCAGACCGGCATCTTTGAGACAACCGGTAGCGGTCGTAATCGCCAGATCCTTAATGCTCTTATCCATATGCTTGCCGAATTTGATGGTATCAACTCCGATGATATAGACATCGCGCATAAAAAAACTCTCCGTCCTTAATCAATTTCGTACTTGATCATGCAAAGCAAATGTGGTAAATAACTACTTCATAATTGGTTTGACCAATTAATAGCAGATATTCACCACATGTCAAGTTTTTTTATTGATGTGTATAATTTTTTCATTAAGGATCATATATGCAAGGATTTCAAGCACATGAGAGAGCAATGAGTATTCTCGTCAGGCAAATATTCAGCAGACAGTTGCAACCGGGAGATAAACTGCCTCCAGAGAGACAGCTGGCCAGGGATATTCACGTAGACAGGGTTGCATTGCGGATCGCTCTGAAACACCTGGAACTGATGAATGTACTCACCATCCGGCAGGGCGACGGCGCCTATGTTCGTGATTATATGAAGGGTGCCAGCATTGATTTTCTAAGAATGCTTTTTCTTCAAACAGACGAGCCGAACGATGAGTGGCTGGTAGATCCTTACATCGTTGATGAAATATGGGAATTCTGGGTATTTTTTCTTCCGGAAATGCTTAAACTTGCCGCCCCAAAAATTACGCCCCGCGATATTAAAGCCATGATTGATATTTTTGATGAAGAGCTGGCCAATTTGCATGATAAAAAATATTTAATTGATCTGGAACTCAAGTCACAGGAAGCCATCGCCGAAGTCGGAAACAACATGGTCGTCATTCTTATCACGCATACCTGTCGTCCCTTGCGCAAAAAAATGATCGAAATATTTTATTCTTCATTAGGCGATGAACAAATAAGAAAACATGTCGAAATAAAAAAAGAATTGATGCTTTCCTATATGACCAGCCAGGACATGCAGACGCTGATCAATCAATATCGCGAAATCCTTAACAGCCACAGAGCCTCGTTGCGTAAATTAATTTTTAAAGACGAGGCCAAGGAATTAAACACCCAAAATTAATCAGAAATCTTCAAGCTCTTCCTCACGGGGAAGAGCTTG
>JASEHT010000092.1 GCA_030018675.1 Smithella sp. | reverse complement strand
TGGCAAATATTCCTTTGACACGCATTGGTCTTAACCCTATACTCCCTCCGTCAAATACAAATTAAGGAGAAAAGAATGATTACACTGATTGCGACTTTGAAGGTCAAAGATGGCAACATGGAAGAGGCAATTAAAGTTCTGAAAGAAATCGTTCCGCAGGTTAAAGCCAGCGAACCGGGTTGCCTGGAATACATCCCTCACACCGTGCGCGGCGATGAAAAGACCATTATTTTTTATGAAAAATACAGCGACAAGGATGCGCTGAAATTGCATTCCGCCAATCTGATGAAAAATATGGAAAAACTTTTCCCTCTGCTGGAACCGGGAATGGATGTCAAAACTTGTTACGAGATGATCTGATAATCTTGTATTTTTCTTTTTGGTGGGGGGCGAAAAAGAAAATACATGAAACAGATTATTGAATTATGCAAAGCCGTTTTCAGCGCAATTGTTCTAAGAATCAAAAACGGCGAGACGGATATTAAGCCGTTCAGTTCTCTTCTTCAAATGCTCAAATTCAGGGCAACCTGGGATGAGCGTGACCTTGATTATATTCCCGATGGAAAATTGTCGCCTTTGTTTATGTCCGCAAGACAGGCGGTGGAGCTTATTCCCGACGGAGCAAGCGTTATCTCGACGGGAATAGCGGGCAACAGCAGATGCTCCACCTATTTCTGGGCTGTGCGTGACCGATATGAAAATACAGGCAAACCCGCGGGGTTGACATGGATGGTTCTTGCCGGGGTCGGAGGCCGGGGCATGGCTCCCGGTACGATTGAGGAACTGGGTTTGCCGGGCTTGCTGAAGTGTCATATATCGGCGCATTTGGAGACGCACAAATCGCTGCTTAATCTGGGGCAGCAAGGGGAAATGGATATTCATACCATGCCCCAGGGCGTCATGGCCTATCTTATTGAAGCACAAGGCAAGGGGATCAAAGAAATTGCCAGCCGTGTCGGTTTGGGAACTTTTCTTGACCCGCGTGCCGGCGGCAATACAAATGTCATCAATAAAAAAGGTGAAAGTTTCGTCCGGTCAAACGGCGACGCGCTTATTTATACGCTTCCCGATATACAAGTGGCCGTATTCAGTGCGCCTTACGCGGACAAAGAAGGCAATGTCTATTTCAAAAACGCGGCGATTATTACTGAAAATATTGACGCCGCCCGTGCAGCCAGGGCCAATGGTGGCCTGGTGCTGGTAACGGTTTGCGATATTATTGAATCCAATCCCGAGGAAATATCTCTGCCTGCATCAATGGTTGACGCGATAGCGGTTAATCCCAGAAATGAACAGACAGGAGGTGTTCTTCAGAAGCAGTATTTCCCGATGTTCACCGAAGGAGCAAAAACCGATATAGTCGCCGCCTATAATCTGGTCAAAATGGCCAACACCTTTACCGGTATAACACCGATAAGGGATGCGGTGGATAACGCCGTTGCCAGAATGGCAGCGTCTCTTTTTGTCAAAGAAACCGCGCCGGGTTCGCTGATCAATATCGGCATCGGTCTTCCCGAAGAGGTGAGTCGCCTTCTTTTTGAAAGCGGGTTGTACAAACAGCTTACTTTTACCACGGAAAGCGGTGCATACGGCGGCGTGCCTGTTTCGGGGATGTACTTCGGCGCATCCATTAATCCCGTTAAGCTGATCAGTTCGGCGCAAATATTTCATATTTATGAAAAGGATCTTGATGTTACCGTCCTGGGATGCCTTGAAGTGGATTCCGAAGGCAATGTCAACGTATCCAAAAGAGGACCAAATGTTACCGATTATGTTGGTCCGGGTGGATTCCCTAATCTTGTAACCAGCGCTAAAACGATTATTTTTATCGGCCAATGGAGCGCTGACGGCGAATACGCAATCAAAAAAGGAAACCTCGTGATAAAAAAACAAAGCAGGCCAAAATTTGTCGAAAGAGTCCGAGAAATAACCTTTAACGCCAAAAGCGCCCTCGCCCGGGGGGCAAAGGTTTATTACGTCAGTACGATGGGAATATTTCGTCTTACGTCCGGGGGGCTTGAACTGATAGAAGTTATGCCCGGCATTGATATTGATAAAGATGTCATCAATTTCAGCCGGGCTAAAATCAATATCCCTGCGACGGGGAAAATTTCTTTTGTCAGCAATGACTTGGTTACGGGAAAGGGTTTTTCACTTCAATTTGAAAATGTGAAAGATATGGCACAAAACTTAAAAGACTAAAAAAAGGGGGGGATATGTTTAAGGGGAAAAAGATAGTTATTACAGGCGGCTCATCAGGATTAGGATTGGCATTAGCAAAAGAATTGGCGACGAAAGGGGCTGTTGTTGTTTTGATTGCCCGCGGAAAGGAAAAGCTGGAAAACGCAAAGGCTGAAATAACCGCAAAAGGAGGCAGGGCCTATGCATTTTCCTCTGATGTATCCAGCATAGAAGCCATCACCGAAACATTCAATAACATTGCGTCGGAAGTTGGTCCTCCCGATATTTTAATCAACTCTGCCGGAATTCTCCGGGAGGGATATTTTGATCGGATTTCCGTGGACACTTTCAGGGAGGTGATCGAAACAAATTATTTCGGTGTGTTAAATTCCATCAAAGCGGCGCTTCCTTTCATCATCAAGAGCAAGGGGCGGATCGTGAATATAGCCTCCGTGGCGGGATTGATGGGCGTTTTCGGATATACGACTTACTGTTCATCGAAATTTGCTCTTGTCGGTCTGACCGAAGCGTTACGCTATGAAATGAAACCCCTCGGTGTAAAAGTTCATCTGGTCTGTCCTTCCGAGTTTGCCTCTCCCATGACGGAACATCTCAATGATACGAGAACTCCGGAAAATAAGGCGCACACCCTTACCATTCCCGAATATGATCTGGATACGATGGTGAGGGATACAATCAAAGGCATAGAAAAAGGAAAATTTATGATTGTTCCGGGAATATTGTGCAGGTTGACGGTTTTGGGGGCGCGACATTTTTCAGAGATCAGCCGGTTTGTGTGCGATTTAAAAATCAGCAGGTCATGGGTGGACCGGCATTTATAAGCGGATATTTTTATTCAAATCTCAATGCGTCAATCGGGCTAAGCAAAGAGGCTTTATAGGCTGGATAGAAGCCGAAAAATATTCCCACCATGCCGGAAAAGCCAAATGAGAGTAGAACCGATAGCGGCGAAACAAAAGTCGGCCAGCCTAAGACTGCTGATAAAATTATGGAGGCCGCAATTCCGGAGATTATTCCGATGGTTCCGCCAATCAGTGCCAGCGTCAGCGCTTCTATGATGAATTGAACGCGGATGTCCCATGTTTTTGCCCCGACGGCCATGCGAATGCCGATTTCCCGGGTTCTTTCCGTAACGGAAACGAGCATGATATTCATGATACCGATGCCGCCGACCAGAAGCGATATGGAGGCAATCGCCCCCAAAAGCAGGGTCATGGTTTTAGTTGTATCTTCCGCCATCTGAAGCATCTGGGTTAAGTTTCTAACCGTAAAATCATCTTCCTTGTCAGGACCGATGCGGTGTCTCTGACGCAGGAGATCCGTCACCTGCCTTTCCGCAACGGGAAGATCTTCGGCGCTTCTTGCCTTGACCATGATCGTGCGGACCATGCCCGGAATCGTGGTGCCGAAAATTCTTTTCTGAGCGGTGGTTATGGGAACGTAGATGATATCATCCTGATCCTGACCGACCAGAGACTGTCCCTTGGATTCCAGAACGCCGATGACGGTGAAAGGAATCTTCTTGATGCGGATGATCTGGCCGATAGGGTTAATGCTCCCGAAGAGATTATCGACGACTGTCTGTCCCAGAAGACAGACCTTCATGGCGCTGCGCACATCCTGATCAGTCATGTTTCTTCCCGCTGTAAGGCCGCAATCCTTAACTTCCAGAATGCCCGGAGTTGTCCCCTCGACACCCGTAGACCAATTTTGATTACCGTAAATGACCTGGGCTGCTCCGCGATGAATAGGGGCTACGGTGGCAACGGCTGAACATTCTCTCATGATGGCCTCCGCGTCGCCTATAGTTAAAGTTGATTGACTTCCTCCCCCCATCCTGACGCCTCCCTGGGTGGAACTGCCGGGGACAACCATTATTAGATTACTGCCGATACTGGAAATCTGCGCGGAGATTTTCCGGCTGACCCCTGTGCCCACCGCCAGCATTGTAATCACCGCGCTGACGCCGATGATAATTCCCAGCATGGTGAGAGATGAACGCATCTTGTTCACCCACAAAGCCCTTAACGCGATTCGAAGAGTGGAAACAATGCTGATCATGATCGTTTTACCTCCTCATCGCTCATGACATGTCCGTCAACAAACCGGATAATTCTTTTGCTGAAGGTGGCGATATCCGCTTCATGCGTGACAAGAATAATGGTTGTGCCCGAATCCCTGTTTAGCTGAGCCAGGAGTTCCATTATTTCAATGCTTGTTTTTGAGTCAAGGTTTCCCGTCGGTTCATCGGCCATCAGAATAGGGGCTTCATTGACAAGCGCGCGGGCAATGGCTACCCTCTGCTGCTGTCCACCGGAGAGCTGATTGGGATGGTGGTGCTCTCTGCCTTCCAAGCCGAGCATTTTTAAAGCGCTCAAAGATTTCTTCTTTCTCTCTTTAGGCGGCACATGATTATACAGGAGAGGCAGTTCCACATTTTCCAGCGCCGTTGTCCGTGACAGAAGATTGAATCCCTGAAAGACGAAACCGACCTTCCGGTTTCTAATTTCCGCAAGCTCATCCCGCGAAAGGCCGGCGATTTGCTGCCCCTCCAGTAAATACTCGCCCGCCGTTGGCTGATCCAGGCAACCGATGATATTCATAAAAGTGGATTTGCCCGAACCGGAAGGTCCCATGATGGCGACGAATTCCCCCTGTTCAATTTTTACGGACACATCTTCCAGTGCGTGAACGCCTTCATCACCAACGTCGTACAGTTTGGCAAGTTTATGTGTTTCGATCTGAGTCATCAGGGCATAAACCTCGGCGGCCGTGCGCTGCTGGAATCTTTTTTATTATTCAGACTGTCGGTGATGATTTCCTGGCCTTCTGCAATTTCGCCGTCGCTGATTTCGGTGAAGCTCCCATCACTGAGTCCAATGGTAACGTTAACCGGTTTTGGTTTGCCTTTTTCGAGTATCCAGACCTTTGGTCCCGGAACACCTCGCTCATCGCCGGTCCGCGCGCCTGGCGCGGTTGCTGATGCCGGTCTGAACCGCAGCGCGGCATTGGGAATGCGCAGAACATCGGGACGGATTTCGATGGTGATGGAGACATTGGCCGTCATCCCCGGCTTCAGTTTCAACTGCGGATTGTCCACGTTGATAATGACATCGTAGGTGACAACATTGGATACCGTTATCGGCGCGTTGCGCACCACGGATACCTTTCCGGTAAAGGGCGTCTCAGGATAGGCATCGACAGTGAAAGAGGCCACCTGTCCGCTTTGCACCATGCCGATATCCGCTTCGTCCACGCTGGTATTGATCTGCATTTTGGTCAAGTCCTGAGCAATGCTGAAGAGCGTCGGCGTCTGAAAACTGGCGGCGACGGTTTGGCCGACATCCACGCTGCGGGAAATAACTATTCCGTTTACCGGAGAGAGGATGTTTGTGTGTTGCAGATTCGTTTCCGCTATTTTCAGGGCGGCTTGCGCCTGTCCCACCTGGGCCTGCGTTACTTTCTGCTGAGCTTCCGCGGAGTGAACATTTGTTTCGGCTGTATCCAGATCGCTTTTAGCGATAAAATTCTGGTCAAATAGTTCTTTGCTTCTCTGGTATGTCCGCCGGGCGTCAAGGGTGGCCACTGCCGCTTTTTCCATGTTTGCTTTGGCCGACCACACATTGGCTCTGGCCTGATCGACCTGCGCCTGAACGGTGGATGGATCGATCTGAGCAAGAAGTTGACCTTTTTTTACCTGCGAGTTGTAATCAACAAAAAGGGTCTTGATCGTGCCGGATATCTGTGTGCCTACGGAAACCGTCGTAACGGCGTTGACCGTGCCCGTAGCGGTTACGATAGATTTGATTTCACCGCGGGAGACCTGTTCCGTTTTATAGGCCATGCTATTTCCGTTTCCCCGGAGGTAAAAGAAGAGTCCCGTCGCAATAATCACCACAGTGATTATTGATAAAATAATGATTTTTTTCTTCATGGTTTTTCTCCTATGGATTTTTCCAGCGCAGCCTGTGCCATTTTATAATTATAAAGCGCCGTATTCAAGTTCGCTCTGGCGTTATTAAGCGTTATCGTGGCATCCGCGACTTCCATGGGGCTGCCCACGCCTACCCGATACCGTCCAGCGGCCAGATCATAGTTTTCCTTAGCCTGAAGCACAGTCATTTCGGCCATGGAGATCTGCTCGGCCGCGTCCTGAACATTCAGGTAAGCCTGCTGAACATCGAGACGGATTGACTGGCGGAGGGTGTCTTCATTGGCCTTAAGTATTTCGAGGTTTGCCCTCGCTTCATCAACCTGATATTTGGTTGAAAAGCCGGAAAAGAGAGGGAAATTGAGCGTAGCTCCGGCATTCCAGCCGCTGCCAAGGGGAAAATCCGTCCCGGAATAACCGTATCCGGCACTGCCCGATAAAGTAGGATAATAACCTTTTTGGGCCAGATGAATCGACTTCTCCGTTGCCTCCCGCTTGGCGATGATGGAACGAAGATCGGGGCGGTTAGAATAAGCGGTGTTTAAAACATCGTTTAATTGCAAACCGCTTTTTTCAAAACCAAGATTGTCCACGATGGCAAAATCAGCATTTTCCGGAATGCCCATGACATCCTTCAGTGTTATCCGGGCTGAACGTACTGCATTTTCCGCCTTAAGAACATTGAGCCGGGCATTGCCAAAATCAACTTCCGCTTTGGTTACATCGAACTTCGGTTTGGTGCCGATACGGAAAAAGGCGTTAGCCTGATCCAGATGCTGCTGAAACTGCTGCATCGTATCGACAGCGACAATAAGATTCCGTTGTGTCTGAAGAAGGTTGTAATAAGCGTTTTTCACATTAAGGACGATTTGATCTCTGACGTTATCATAATCAGCCCGGGAGGCATTGACACTCAGTCCCTGTATTTCGACCTGAGTTGCTGTTTTGCCGAAATCAAAGAGTGTCATCCCGAGGTTGATGCCGGCAGAATATTTATCGTAGGCATCGGGGGTGGTTCCCGCCGGAGAGGCTGGACCGATCCGGTCATAGCCTGTTGATAAATTAAGCTGGGGATAATAATTGGCTTTGGCCTGTCCGACCTTGCTTTCATTTACCTTGATCGCGCCCGCGGAGGCTTTAAGGCTGGGGTGTTTTTCCAGCGCGATCTCGATGCATCTCTGGAGATTAAGGGCGGCGCCTTGATCCGGGGAAGCGTCGCCTTCATCCGGATACCCGAATATATGACGATAAGCGGGGGCAGCAACTTGATCCGGGGGATCGCCGGCTATCGCCGTCAGGGGAAATAGAGATAGGAATGCTGCTATCAAAATGATTATTATTTGCATATTTTCACCTTTAATATTATTTCGCTTTTTCTTTCAAAAGCCCGCGCAAAGAGAAACGCGTAATATGATTTGTGATTTCTTCAATCTGCTGAGGGCCGAAATTCTCGCCGGGATAAAGTCTCGAAATCACGGGATGCGAGTGATGAAAATAGAGACACTGTCCGATAACGCTCATGGCGTTCATACGCACAATCCTGTCTTTGGAGCTTTTGCCTAGAATGGCGGAAACAATGTCTGTCAGCATATTAAAATGAGGGCGAATCGTCTCCTCAACCAGGATATCAAATGCCCATGTCGGGTCAGTGAATTCACGCGCCAAAAGCCTGCCGAACCAGGCGGGATGGCCTTCATCCATAATCCGCGTAAGAAATGAGCGGATATATTTACGTAATTTTTCATCGGGTTTTTCGTTTTCTTTTATACCGAGATCCGGGGGATATGTTTCAAAAGATTCTCCCTGGTAGTGTTTGAGAACGGCCAGATACAATCCTTTTTTATCGCCGAAGTGATAATTGATGGCGGCAATATTGGCGCCTGCCTGCCTGCAAATATCTCTTACCGTTGCCTTGGGATATCCTTCTTCGGCGAAGACTTTTCCGGCCGCTTCCATGATGGCCGTGCGTGTTTTTGAATTTTCTTTTTTATAGTTCATGGTATATTTTCAAACACCTGTTTTAAACAAGCGTATGAATATATTTTCTGTTTGTCAAGCGTTTTTTAGTTGGTGCCGAATAAAATAATAATGAAATGATTATGAAAAGAAAATTATTTTGACACTCAAAATCAATTGTCATATGTTCTCGGGCACGAATCAAACTTTTTACTTTTAAAAGCACCAGCACAGGTGTGTGTCCGGAGACGATCCATTGAACTTTAAGGCAACGTTGCGATATATGACGGCTTTGGCGGTTGTGGCCGCGGCAGCTTATTTTTTCTATCTGCAGTTTAAAAGCAACGCTGGCGTGATCAGCAATTATGATTTCAGCCTTAATTTTTATTATATTAGCATATCAATCATTTCCGGCATTTTTGCTTTGCTGATCGGTCCTGTTGTCTGGCGGATGTTCGTCAATGATTATATTGAGAAAAAGTTGAATCATTCGGAAAGCTTTGCTCTGTATTGCACATCGGCTATGTTCAAATACATTCCCGGGAAAATATGGACTTACGCCGCGCAGATCGCGCTGCTGTCGTCCAAGGGAATTTCCAAGGTTGCGCTGCTTTACATCAACCTGGTAAGCTTCATTTGTTTGTTTTTTGTCGCTATCGTAATCTTTC
>JASEHT010000091.1 GCA_030018675.1 Smithella sp. | reverse complement strand
GCCATAACATTGTTTATATAGATCTATGCTAATATAGCAAACACCGACAACTCCTTCTGCATAAAACCCCCACAGCAAAAACTGCAATTTCATCTCTAATAGCTTAATATTAAACAATAATCAACCTATTTCCTTTGTTTCTAATTGGGATATTATCTGGGTCGGCATAATATCCCAATTCACCTACTGAAAAGTATCCATTACTCTCATTTCAAGGCTTACGGAAGGTTATATATCCATCGTGACCGATGATTTGAGACTTTCAGAAAGCTATCGATTATCAGTTACACTCACTGAAAAGCCAAGTTCTGCTTAGGGCAATTAATTCCCGGTGGACACTATTTCTATCAGTGACGGATCGTAGTCCTCCGGTTTCTCATACCCCAGAAGATTCAGGAGAGTCGCCGCAATATTGGACAGCCCCTTTTCTTTGAGATCCGCCATCCGGTATTCCTGCTGATAAAGAGGATCATAAATGATAAACGGAACCGGATTCAGCGTATGCGCGGTCTTCACCGATTTCGTGCCTTTTTTGTCTATCGTGAACATCTGATCCGCGTTGCCGTGATCTGCCGTGACAACGGCGATGCCGCCCATCTCCCTGATGGCGTCCAGCAGATCACCTAGACATTTGTCCACCGTCTCTATGGCAATAATTGTCGCCTGCATCGCGCCGGTATGCCCGACCATGTCGCCGTTCGGGAAATTGAGTCTGCCGAATCTGTAATGACCGCTTTTCAGCAGATCAATCACCGTGGCCGTTATCTCGTTTGCCTTCATCTGCGGAGCCTTGTCAAACTCAATCCGGTCGGAAGGGATCTCCACGTATGTTTCCAGGGATTCATCGATATAACCGGAACGGTTGCCGTTCCAGAAATACGTCACATGGCCGAACTTCTGGGTCTCGGAAACGGCGAAGGTTTTTACTTTTTCGGCGCAAAGATACTCGCTGATGACACGATCAATCGCCGGCGGCTGCACGAGATAATTCGGCGGAATATGCGCGTCGCCGTCGTATTCCATCATGCCCGCGTAAAAGATATCCGGCAGAGGCCCCCGGTCGAATTCAGAGAATTCTTCTTCGGTTAACGCCCTGGATATCTGAATGGAGCGATCGCCGCGGAAGTTGAAAAAAATTACGGCATCTCCGTCTTTGATCGTTCCCCTGGGCTTTCCCGAAGCGTCGGTGATGACAAAAGCAGGCAGGTATTGATCCGTCGCCTTTGGATCTTCCCCGTAAAAAGTTTTCACGGCTTCGGAGGCGGATGAAAATGTCCTGCCTATTCCCCGCACATGCGCATCCCATCCCCGTTTCACGATATTCCAGTCGGAGTTGTACCGGTCCATGGTGACTTTCATGCGTCCGCCGCCGGAAGCGATGGCGTAATCGAGACCTTTTTCATCGGATATTTTTTTAAGTTTTTCTTCCGTGGGAACAATATAATCGAGCGCCGTCCTTTCTCCCACATCCCTTCCGTCCAGAAGGGCATGCACCCTGACCTTCTGGAAATTCAGGTCCGCGCATTTGTCGATCATGATGAAGAGTTGTTCAATATGCGAATGGACATTTCCGTCTGATAACAAACCGATAAAATGAACCGCCCCGCCTTTTTGAGAACGTTTGGCGATATTTTCCCATATCTGAGTTTCAAAAATCGCACCGGTCTTGAGCGCCTTGTTGACCAGACGGGCGCCCTGATCGAAGATCCGTCCGGCGCCGATCGCGTTGTGTCCGACTTCGCTGTTCCCCATATCTTCATCTGAAGGGAGTCCGACGGCCATGCCGTGAGCCTTGAGTTGCGTGCACAGTTCCGATTTGAGCAATTGATCCAGATTGGGCGTAGCGGCCTTGTAAACGGCATTGGATTCATCTTCTTTGCCGATGCCGACGCCGTCGATGATAATCAGCAGCAGAGGCCCCTTTCTGCCGTGGAAGGATTTGAATTTCTCGAGATTTAACAACATGAATATGCTCCTTGCGCTGGCTCTCGTCTGGAATGATTTATGAGTAGTTTTATAGATAAAAACAGGTTTCCGGTCAAGGAAAGAGATAACACGGCCCAATAAGCGTCCTTTGCGCCTGCTCCGGCAAATCAGGAAAATTCAGGCAGGGAATTTTGGGATAGAATAAATCGGTTGGAAAAGGGAAACCAAAAAGCTGGCAGGTTTGCCGAAGTTCTGATAAAAGTCTACTCAAAACTGGACGGCATCAGACGATGATAGATTCCGAAAATAAATCAACCGGCAAACCCAATCCCTGGAACCTTTCCCGCGTTTTTAATATTTACGTTGTTGAGCTTGCTTTAAAATCCGCCTTGTTTGCGGCGGGTGTCGGGGCGTATCTGTGGGCGCCGGACAAGCTGAATGTGCATACGCAATTCGGGTGGAGTGCGGGAATCAGCCTTATCAATATCATGTGGATTCTCATCTTTTTAACCATGGTACAGAAATTCTTCCCGCAGGCCGTCACCAGCATCGGCAGCCGCAAACAGTTCAAGGAATTATTTCATCTTCCTCCTGTCGAAAAGTTTTTGGGGAAAGACCTGGCCGATTTGAGCGACGACGTTTTCAGCACGGATTTCTTCAAGGGCAGTGATAATTACAAAGTTCTGCTGGAGGAAAAAAGTGCGTTGAACAAGGGGGCTCTGCTGGTTCTTCTGGCGTGGGCCGGTCTTAACGTGGTGATCGGCGCGCTGTATTTCAAGGGCGTGATTGATCAGAGCATGCTGATTCTCGTGAGCATGTTCTATTTTCTTTCTGATATGATCTGCGTGCTGATTTACTGCCCGTTTCAGGAGCTGTTCATGAAAAACCGCTGCTGCGTCACCTGCCGTATTTTCAATTGGGACAGCATGATGATCTGCACACCGCTTCTGTTTATTCCCAGTTGGTTTTCCCTGACGCTGTGCAGCTTCGCCCTGTTCCTGCTGATTCGCTGGGAGATTGTCTTTAACCGCCATCCGGAAAGATTCAGCGAACGATTCAATCTGAATCTGCGATGCGCCGGCTGCAAAGAGAAACTCTGCCGCATGAAGGAATCCCTCCCGGCGGATAAGAACCCTCGCTGACGAAACATGTTCAATGCAAAACAAAAAAGGCGAGAAGACTCATCCTCTCGCCTTTATGTTGATAGAAACGGCAATCTTAAACGCTTTCCAGAATCATGGACATGCCCTGTCCGCCGCCGATGCATAAGGATGCCAGGCCGCGTTTCAATCCCTTCTTTTTCATCTGCATGGCCAGCGTGTAGGTGATGCGGGCGCCGGAGCAACCGATCGGATGACCGATGGAAACCGCCCCGCCGTTGAGATTACATTTTTCTCCGTCAACGCCCAGCTCTTTCATGCACGCTAATGACTGAACGGAGAAAGCTTCATTGAGTTCAAAAAGATCAATATCCTTGACGGTCAGATTCAACTTTTTGAAAAGCTTTCGCGTCGCCGGAATCGGCCCAAGGCCCATATACGCCGGATCAACACCGCCGCTGGCAAACCCGCTGATTTTGGCGAGCGGTTGCAATTTTAATTCTTTGGCTTTTTCGGCGCTCATGACCACTACGGCCGCCGCGCCGTCGTTAATGCCGGATGCGTTGCCTGCTGTGACTGAGCCGTCTTTCTTGAAAACGGTGGCCAGTTTGCCCATTTTTTCCAGCGAAGTATCCATCGGACGTTCGTCAACCTGAAACACTTTCGGGTCGCCTTTCCTCTGCGGAATGATCACCGGAACGATTTCATCGGCCACGGCGCCGGAAGCGTTGGCTGCTCTGGCTCTCTGATGACTGCGGAAGGCAAATTCATCCTGCTCCTGTCGGGAAATTTTGTACAATGCCGCGATGTTTTCCGCGGTCAAGCCCATGTGATAGCCGTTAAAAATTTCATAAAGGCCGTCATAAACCATCAAATCGGTGATCTGGGAGAAAGGCATGCTCATGCGGTATCCCCAGCGCGCCTGCGGGACGGCAAACGGTGCGTTGCTCATCACTTCCATGCCGCCGGCGACGATAATCTCGGCGTTGCCGGACTGAATGGCCTGCGTGGCCAGCGCGATGGCTTTCATGCCGGAGGCGCAGACTTTGTTCACAGTGAAGGCGTTAGTTTCCTCCGGAAAGCCCGCGTAAATACAGGCCTGACGGGCGGAGTTCTGTCCCAGCCCTCCCTGCAAAACGTTACCCAGAATGACTTCATCCACGTAAACGGGTTTGAGGGATGCGTCGAAGTCATAATATTTTTTATTGATTTCCGTCATTTCAAAATTTCCCAGAGCATCAGCGCGGCAACTTTTGTGAAAATCATCGATGGATGGTCTGAGGCCGGCGCGTTTCATAGCCTCCTTCATCACCAACGCTCCGATATCAACAACTTTTACATCTTTTAACGAGCCGCCGAATTCGCCTACCGCCGTCCGGGCGCCGCTCACAATGACTACATCTTTCATGTTTAACTCCTTTCATCTCTCAAAATATTTTTTAGCCTCATTTTTCATGAGTCTTGCGTCATTCAAGGAATGTCTCATCAGAAAGCCGGCCAAAGCGCAAAATTCATTTAGCATAATCCCGGCTAAAATGCATTACGCCGGTTTGCGGGCGATCAGCCACATGTTGTCGCTGATCGGAGAACGGTCTCCGATGTTAAAACGAACGATGTCGAAGCCGGTGTCCGCGATAATTTTTTTAAGCGTTCGCGGCGTCCAGTAATTGACGTGATCCGGATAACGGAATCCGCACCATTTTTTCTGGGTGATCAGGCGGTTCAGACAACCGTAATTGGGCACTTTGATAACAAGCGGAGCCCCCGGACGCAAGACCCTTTTGATTTTCTGAAGGACCTCGCGTGGCGCCGCTTCGTGTTCAAAGTAAGCCGACATGATCGCCGCCACAAAATAATCTTTGTCGAAACTATCCAGTCCCTCCAGCGCATTACCGCAAAACACATGTCCTCCGCGGGCGGTGGCGATTTCCTGCGCGCTGCCGGAAAGTTGTTTTGACACTTCGATTCCGTAAGGGGTGTGTTTTTTGTCCAGACGCGACATGACCGCGCCGCCGCCGCAGCCCACATCGATGACCGGTCCGACGGGGAAATATTTTTCCGAGAGGTCGATCAGTTTGTCGCGGCGAATAAGCCGGTCTTTATAGCGTTCGATTTTGCGCACGTACTGACGCAGGGCGGATTCCTTTTTCGTTCTTTCTTGGGACCGCTGCGAGGAGGTTTTCTCCCAGGCGTAAATTTCTTCCAGTTCTTCATACGCCGGAGGATTTTCCAGATACACCAGCCCGCAGCCGGAGCATTTTTTTATAATCCACTCGTCCTGCGAATAGACGGAAGGTTTTTTGCCGGCGTTATCGGCGCCGCACAACGGACATAAACGGTGGACGCCTTGATGTTGTTTTCCATGTTTCATAGTTTTTTTACGTCAAATGACCTCAGGGGCTTTTGCATCACCGGCGGCGGAGTCTCAAAAGTATTATACCGCTTTATCCGGATTTTCCAGACAGGACAGCGGATATTGTAAACCGTAAAATCCCCGTCGCGTCCCGTCGCCGTCGTCTGGCCCTCAATACAAAATGCCGGTACGAAGATCATTTACACATTTGTGCCGGAAAAAACAACCTCAATATGCCTTTAAAAATGCTTGACTTGTGTCTGGAGCGGATATCCGTCCCGAATCGTTATTTAAAGTCCGGAAAAATAAAAATAATGAGTAATATTAAGGCCATTTTCGGTTTTTGTTGACAAGAGACAGGGGGCTGCGGTAAGGTGCTCTGAGTTTTGAAGAGATTTTTGACAACGGACTACGTCTTTTTATTTTCTTAAACAATTATCCCGTAAAAAAGGGAATATTCAGCAATCCACTGGAGGTTATTATGGAATCCATTATCTGCAAACACTGGCATCACTGTCCGACCGAGGAAGTGACAACGTTACTCAATACCGATCCGGACAAGGGACTTGCGCCCTTTGAAGCCAAGCACCGGCTGGAAAAATACGGTCCCAATGCCGTCACCATGAAGAAGCAGAAAGGCCCCCTGTTGAGATTTCTGCTCCAGTTTCATCAGCCGCTGATTTATATTTTGATTGCGGCCGGAACCGTCACCCTGTTTTTGCAGGAGTGGGTGGACTCGGCGGTCATATTCGGTGTGGTCATCATCAACTCCATCATCGGTTTCATCCAGGAGTCGAAAGCGGAAAAGGCCATTGAATCACTTAAAAAGATGATGACCACGCAGGCCACCGTCATGCGCGACGGCAAGTGGATCAGCCTTGACTCCGTGGATCTGGTCATAGGCGACATCGTCCGTTTGCAGTCCGGCGACAAAGTTCCTGCCGACGTCCGACTGATCAAGTGTCGCGACCTTCAGGTCGACGAATCGGCGCTGACCGGCGAATCCGTTCCGGTGGTTAAAAAAGAAGAGGTGATGGATCCCGATACCATCCTGGCCGACCGGCGTAACATGGCTTACGCCGGTACGCTTGTGACCTACGGACAGGCGCGGGCGGTGGTTGTCGCCACCGGTGACAATACTGAAACCGGACGCATTTCCGAACTGATTGCCACGGCGACCGATCTGTCCACGCCGTTGACGAAGAAGATCGCATCATTTAGCAAGATTCTGCTGATCGCCATTTTGTCTCTGGCGTCGGTGACCTTTGCCGTGGGCATGCTGCTGCACGATCAAACCGCGATAGATATGTTCATGGCCGCCGTCGCGCTGGCCGTGGGCGCGATTCCAGAGGGGCTGCCCGCCGCCGTGACCATTACGCTGGCCATCGGCGTGAACCGCATGGCGAAGAAAAAAGCCATTATCCGCAAGCTGCCGGCGGTGGAGACGCTGGGCAGCACCACGGTGATCTGCTCGGATAAAACCGGAACGCTGACGGAAAATCAGATGACCGTGAAAAAGATTTTTGCGGGCGATGCTTTTTACGATGTCGAAGGAAACGGCTATGCGCCGGAGGGACATCTTCTGCATGACGGAAAAGAACTGACCGGCGAGCTGCCGCCCGTTCTGAATCAGACACTGGCGGCAGGATTGCTGTGCAATGATTCGCGTCTGGTTCAGGAGGAAAATCAATGGCGCATCGAGGGGGATCCCACGGAAGGCGCGCTGATTACCGTAGCGGGCAAGATCGGGATGACGCCGGAGACGGCCCGGGAAGCCATGCCCCGGCTTGATGAGATTCCTTTTGAATCGGAGCGCCAGTTCATGGCCACGCTGCACAGTGCGAAAGAAGGCGGCAAGCATGTCATTTATATCAAAGGCGCGGTGGAAAAAATTCTGGATTTCTGCGCCGACGCCATGAATCCCGAAGGCGGCAAGACCTCTTTAAATAAGGACGATTTATTTGCGCGGGTCGATTCCATGGCCCATGGCGGTCTGCGCGTGCTGGCTCTGGCCTGCAAGGAGACCGACAAGAAAAATCTGGATGTGGAAGATTGCCTTTCCGGCCTGACGTTTCTGGGGCTTCAGGGAATGATCGATCCGCCGAGAACGGAGGCGATTGCCGCTGTCAGTGTCTGTCACAACGCGGGTATTGACGTGAAAATGATCACCGGAGATCATGCGATTACGGCGACGGAAATCGCCCGTCAGCTGGGGATCGGCCAAATGAAAGGACGATCCGTTGAAAACCCCCTGACGATGACGGGGAAAGAACTGGAAGGTCTGTCCGACGAAGCGCTGATCGAAACAGCTGAAAAAACATCCGTGTTCGCGCGTGTCGCGCCCGAGCAGAAACTGCGTCTGGTAGAGGCGCTGCAAGCGCGCAAACATGTTGTCGCCATGACCGGCGACGGCGTCAACGACGCGCCGGCGCTCAAGCAGGCCGATATCGGCGTTGCGATGGGCATCACCGGAACCGATGTGTCCAAGGAAGCGGCGGACATGGTGCTCACCGACGACAATTTCGCCAGTATCACGGCGGCGGTTGAGGAAGGCCGGCGGATTTTCGGAAACCTGGTCAAGTTTATTACATGGACCTTGCCGACCAACGGCGGTGAAGGTTTGGTCATTCTGGCCGCAATCATGAGCGGCGTGATGCTGCCGATTTTACCGGTACAGATTCTCTGGGTCAATATGACCACCGCGGTTCTGCTGGGCCTGATGCTTGCCTTCGAACCGGGCGAGAAAGACGCAATGAGCTATCCGCCAAGAGAGCCGGACAGCCCGATCCTCTCGGGTGTGCTCCTGGGAAGAATCGTGCTGGTCTCCGGATTGATGCTGGCGGCCGTTTTTTCTATTTTCATGTGGCAGAAGGCCAATGGCTACGCTATTGAAGAAGCCCGTACGGTGGCTGTCAATCTCTTTGTCATGATCGAATTGACGTATCTGTTCAACTGCCGGTCGTTGACGAAATCCGCATTTAAAATCGGGTTTTTCGCCAACCCCTATGTGATACTCGGCAGCCTCGCGATGATCGCCCTGCAACTGTTGTATACCTACGCACCGTTTATGAATACCATTTTCCAGAGCGCGCCGATCGGCATCGAAGACTGGCTGCTTATCATCGCCGTATCGATTGTTACCTACTCCGTGGTCGGTCTGGAAAAATGGATCCGGCACCATGTGCTGGATAAGCCGGCTTAATCGCCAGGCGTTTTGTGAGCGCGTTAATTGCTTTTGCGACGCAAAGTGTTTTCGTCGAATTTGAAGCGCAGCTTCAGAAAAGGCCCTTCGCCGCGGTAACTATCGCCGGCGAGGTCTTCATCGAAACGGTCGAAGGAATAACCCATCGAGAGCCGCAAGGGGTCAATAATCGGGCAGCCGATTCCGCTGCGCCTCCAAGCAGGAAAAAATTTG
>JASEHT010000090.1 GCA_030018675.1 Smithella sp. | reverse complement strand
CGAAATCTCTCTTATATGTATCAGGAGCAGGTCACGATCAGGAAAAATCAGCCGGGGAATTTTGCTTCCATCAATTCACCACCAATTAGGCCCGGCGCAATACTAAAGCCAACAGTTGCTATTGTCTGCAGGGTGAACTATGCCATCGGCGGCATGAATTATTCTTCTTGTTATTTCAAATATGTCTATTATATAAGCACATTCATTTCCCTGCGATGGAGGAAGCCATGCGAGTAATCATCATCGGCGCCGGTGAGGTCGGATACCATATCGCGAAAAAATTATCCGACGAACAGAAGGACGTCGTTTTGATTGACAAGGATCCGGCAAAGATACGGCGGATCAACGAGAATCTGGATGTTCAGGCATTGCTCGGTTCGGGCACAAGCCCCCGGATACTCCGGTCGGCAGGAATCGAGGACGCGAAGCTGCTGGTGGCCGCCACCGACATTGACGAGGTGAACCTGATCGCCTGTCTTCTGGCCCGGAGTCTCAACCGGCACACCATCAAGATCGCCCGTGTCAGAAATCGTGAATACCTGAAGGAAAAATCATTGTTCAGTCAGGATCTACTCGGCGTGGACCTCATCATCAACACCCAAAACATGATGGTTGAGACGATTCTCAACCTGATGGAAATTCCGGGCGCTTCCGAGGTGGTTGATTTTTTGGGCGGCTCCGTCAAACTGGTCAGCTTTCTTATTTTGGAAGACTCGCCTCTTGCGGGGAAAAAACTCAGCGACTTAAGCAGGCAAGAAGATAAGCTGCTGATTGTGGCGATTGTCCGGGGACACAAAATTCTCATTCCCAGCGGGAAGGATGTGATCCGGCCTCAGGACTTCGTCTATCTGGTCGTGAAAAAAACGGAAGTCGCCCAAACCCTGGGCCGACTCGATATGCCGACCAGACCGGTGAAAAATATCATCATCGTCGGCGCGGGGGGAACAGGGCTGGCCGTTGCCCAAGCGCTGGACAACCGGCGACTGAATGTCCGAATTATCGATCAGGACGGCGAAAAATGCAAAGAAGCCAATAGGCAGTTGAATCACGTCACCGTTATCAAGGGGGACGCCGCCGACCGGGATCTGCTCCGGGAAGAAAACGCGGGCGATATGGATCTGCTTGTCGCCTTAACCGGAGACGAAGAAAGCAATGTTCTCATTTCCCTCCTGGCCAAAGAACTGGGAACCGCGCGCACCATCACACGGGTCAGCAAGCTGAGTTATATGCACATTGTTTCCGTTATCGGTCTGGATACGGTCATCAATCCCCGGATGTCGGCGGTGCGGGCCATTCTTCAGCATCTCCGTATGGGAAGGATCATTTCCGTCGCCCCTCTGAGAGAGGAGCAGGCTGAAGCCATCGAAGCGGAGGCCCTGGAAACCTCGGATATCGTTAACACGCCTTTGTCGAAGGTGGACTTTCCTCCCGGCGCAATTCTGGGAGCCATCGTCCGGGGCGATGAAATCATCATCCCCAGGGGGGATACGATCGTCCTCCCCCATGACCGGTTGATTATCTTCGCCATGCAAAACGTCATCAACAAACTGGAATGTCTCCTGACCGTCAAGCTGGAGTATTTTTAATGAATCTTCGCCTGATTTCTTATATGGTCGGCGTTCTCGTTTTCTATCTGGGCTTGTCCATGTGCCTGCCGCTCGGGGTTGCTCTCTATTACAATGACGGCAGCGCAACAGCCATTTTGATTTCCCTTGCGGCAACCTGCGGATTGGGCGGAATAGTTTTCCTGCTGACACGCGGCCATCAGGACTTTCACCTGAGTCATCGGGACGGGATGGTCATCGTTAGTCTGGGTTGGATCGCTGCCGGACTTATCGCGACGCTGCCCTATCTGCTTTCCGGCGCCATTCCCGATATGACCGATGCTTTTTTCGAGGCCATGTCCGGCTTTACGACAACCGGCGCCAGCATCCTTACGGACATCGAGCGTCTGCCGCCGGCAATTCTGCTCTGGCGATCCCAGACACAGTGGCTGGGTGGAATGGGCATCATTGTTCTCTCCATTGCCATTCTTCCGTTTCTCGGCGTCGGCGGTATGCAGCTTTACAAAGCGGAAATCCCCAGTCCCGTTGTGGACAAACTGACCCCCCGGATTTCCAATACCGCCAAGGTTCTCTGGAAAATTTATATCGCAATGACGGCGGCTCTAATCCTGCTCCTTTTATTCGGCGGCATGTCCCTTTATGATGCCGTCTGTCACGGTTTTGCCACCATGCCGACAGGGGGCTTTTCTCCCAAAAACACCAGTATCGGCCATTATCAGAGTATTTATATTGATTTCATCATTTTGATTTTCATGTTGCTGGCGGGAATCAATTTCTCGCTTCATTATAAACTGGTGAAGCGACATCCCCGCCAATTCTTCCGCGATCCGGAGCTTCGCGTTTACCTGGGTATTCTCGGCGCCTTTATTTTTGTGGTGTTCGCGGATGTGTACGGCACAATTTACCCGCGCATCCTCGATGCCTTCCGCTACGCCTCTTTTCAGGTGGTGTCGATCATCACGACGACAGGGTTTGTGACGGCGGATTATGAACAATGGCCGGCGTTTTCGCAGCAGGTCCTTTTCTTCTGCATGTTTCTGGGCGGCATGGCCGGGTCCACCGGCGGCGGCATCAAAATCATGCGGTTGATTCTGCTGGTCAAACACTGTTACCTGGAAATTTTTCGCATCATCCATCCCCACGCCACCACGATGGTCAAACTCGGCAACGCGCCCGTTTCGCAAACAATTATGCGCAGTATCTGGGGATTCTTCCTTCTCTATATCGGGATTTTCATTGTCGCCACGATGGCCATGGCCGCCATGGGCCTGGATATGATTTCTGCGCTTTCCGCGGTGGCGACCTGTCTGGGGAATGTGGGTCCCGGACTGGGCAGCATCGGGCCGATGGATAATTTCGCCGCTGTGCCCGTCCTGGGCAAGTGGCTCCTGATCTTTTGCATGCTTTTGGGACGTCTCGAAATTTACACGATCATCGTTTTGCTGCTGCCCGCGTTCTGGCGCAAATAAAAAACCCTCATTATAAAACTTAAGACTTTTGCTATGCACCATTCATATTTCACATAAACTTTTCCGCACGGATATTTATTTTTGAACTGGAAATAAAAATGAGGCAACGGTATATGTGACTGCGGACAAAACGCCGCCGAAAGATATTAAACACTCCAGGCTTATCCGATTATGAATGAAAATCATGGTCAAGATCAACTCCTCTCGGTTAGTATTATTGTTCCTGTCCGAAATGGCGCGAAGACCATTGGGCTATTGCTGGATGCCCTGCTAAAGCAGGATTATCCCGAAGATAAAACGCAGATAATAATTGTGGATAACGATTCGCTCGATCATACGGCCTCCATTGTAAAAAAATATCCGGTTATTCTTGAACAGGAAAATGGGAAGGTCGGCTCTTACGCTGCAAGAAATAAAGGTTTGTCGGTTGCCAGTGGAGAAATAATCGCATTTACCGATGCGGACTGCATTCCCGAAAGCGGCTGGGTGAGAGGGGGCGTGCAGGCGCTGAGCACACAAAACGCGGATGCTGCGGGAGGCCGGATCAAATTTGTTTTTTCAGGGCGCAAAACGGCTTCTGCGTGTTTTGATTCCCTGAACAATTTGCGTAATGACAGGTTCATAGATCGTAAAATCGGGGCCATTACCGCCAATTTGTTTGTCCGCGCCGTACTTTTTCGCAGACTGGGTGGGTTTCAGGAAGTGATGTCCGGCGGCGACATCAATTGGACAGGGAAGGCGCTGAGCGCAGGTTATTCGCTTGTTTATGTTCCCGAAGCCGTGGTGAGTCATCCTGCGAGGAATCTTACTGAAATGCTCCGGAAAAGCTGGTTTCGCGGAACGGGCATGTTGCTGACGCTTAGGCAAGGAAGGTGGTGGTTTTTCCGGTCGCTGTTTTTAATCAGCCGCTTGCTGATTCCCGTTCCCAGTGCCATGGTTGTCAAATCGCTTACCGGCGTGAACTCCGATCCCGATATCAAAGGCCGGCGCCTGTCAATCTGGGGGATTTCTTATTTGAATCAGCTTGCTTCGCTCGGCGGCATTGCGTATTCCCTTTGCCAAAAAATTTCCTACCGCTGCAGGCCGGCGGAGAAAAAGCAAGTGTAAAAAAGTGGGGCCGGTGAAGTGAAAAAAAGTTTGTTGGTGACCCTGGCGGACGGCAATTATATCGAACAGGCAAAGCAACTTTTTTCTGGCGCCTGGGGGAGTACCGGCTGGAAGGGCGATTATATGCTTCTGGCTTATAATATTGCCGAAAAAGATTTGACATGGTTTAAAGACAGGGGGATTCTGGTCAAAAAGTGCGGTGCGATAATGACGGAATCTGAAACCCGCATCGGCCATGCTCCGCTGACCACTCTTTCCAAATTCTATCTGTTCACACCCGAATTCAAAAAATGGAAAAACATTGTGTTCCTGGACGGAGATATCATCACGCGGGGATCGCTGGATACGCTTGCACAAGTGAAGGGATTCGCGGCGGCAAGGATTTTAAATATATTCCGCACCACGCTCAAAGGCCAGTTTAATAAACGGACGAAAAAGAATCAAAAGCTTTTCGATGAGCTGGCTGATCGATACGATTTGAAAAGGCCTGCGTTCAATTCCGGCGTGATGGCTTTTAATACCGATATTATATCCGAAGGTGATTTTCAAAATCTTAAAACCATTCTTTTCCGGTTCAGGGATATAATCGCCATCTCGGAAGAAACGGTTTTGAACATATATTTTTATGACAGGTGGCGGGAGTTGTCCCAGGTTTACAATGTATGTCCCGGTTATGAGCTTTATCTTTCCGGCTGCCTCCCCAGTAATTTGAAGGCCATTATTTCCCATACCTATTCCAATTTTCCCGGAGGCAAGCCCTGGCTGCTGACCAGTCCCCTATATTCCGAATGGAAATCGAATCTGGATAGGGCCGATATGATTGATATCACTAAACCCAAGGTGCCCAAAAAGATGTTGAGCGCACAGGAAGAGGAACAGGATGATTATTATTTGAAGAATCTGCAAAAACGTTATTTCTATAAATTTTACGGCTATAAAATACGTTATTTCTGCGCATATAATAATTTCAGGCTGAGCACGGGCGCGTATCTCAGAAAAAAATATCCGCGCATCAATAAACTGCAAAGAAGGCTGAGAAATCTGGAATGAAAAAGAACACACCGGCAAATGATACCGGAATCGGATACCGTCCTGCCGGACAAGAAATGGCGCGACATGCCGTCTGCCTCTGCACGGACCGGAGAATGCTGATACCCGCATTATTCGTCGCACATTCGATAAAGTCGCACTCCGCCGCCGAGGATAAAAGCTTTGACGTTATCGTGTGCGCGCAGCCGCAGGAAGTTACGGACGTCCACAGAAACTGGATGAAACAGCATGATATTATTCTCTGCGAAGACATGGACATATCTGAAATGCGCGGTGTGGGTAACTTTCAGGAAAGGCTCAGCCCGGCAACCCTGATGAAACTGGTGCTTGCCGGACATTTCGCGGGACGTTACGAAAAAATTCTTTATCTGGACTGCGATCTGACGATACACGGCGACGTATCCGTGTTGTTTTCGCTGGACACCGCACCGTTTGCGCTGGCGGCGGTTCCCTCGGGCCGCATTCTTCTGAATTTAAGTGAGCATCAGCGGGAGGTAATCGAAAATCATTTACATCAACTGGGAATGACCAGACCCTATCGCTTTTTTAACACAGGCGTCCTCTTAATAGATGTGGAAAGATGGAACAGGGAAAAACCAGGCGAAAAAGCGCTGGAGTTTATCCGGCAAAACACCGATATCTGCTCACTTCCCGATGAACACGCGCTCAATGCCGTTCTGGACGGGAAAATGGCTCAATTATCAGCGGCATGGAATTGCGTGCCGCTTTCCCGGTCGCGCAGTAAATCTGCCGGTCTTTACCATCCTGTCATTGTTCACCACACGGGCGCCAATAAACCGTGGCGCCGCTTTTGTTACGGCAAGGGTATTTTCCCGGATCTGACGGCCTATAAAATGTACAGGGATTTTCTGAAGGACACCCCTTGGCCGAAGTGGCTTGGTGAGCAGTGGAACTGGCGCGATTTGTATCTGAACATAAGGGGGGAGATCGGGAATATCCTTCGCCGGTTGGGACTGAGGGGGAAATGGGAAGGCCCGTCGGCCAGACAGCGCCTGGAGTATAAAAAAGCAGTCCGGCGGTTTTACGAAGAAGAGCGGTTCGCGGATGTGGAGCAGGGAATCGTTCTGCGCGAAAACGGCAGGTTTCGTGTCAGGGCCACCATAGCCGGGCCCGTAAAAAACAGTTGACTTGAACCACAAATTTCTCTATCTTTCGGGCAGAGTGATTCATAATAGAAATAAGTTCTTTTAATCAGGAGGGGAAAATGAAAAAAGATAAACAGTGGGAAAAACCGCAGGCCGATGTTATGAAAAGAAAAATCTCAAAGAAAGTCGCTAAAGGCTGCGATGCGCGATTTGGTCTTGGACCTCTTGCTCCTCCGATGCCTCCTCCTTACAGACCCGATTTTGTATAGTAAATTCTGAAAAATCGATTCCAGCATCTTATTTATTAAGATCGGAACCAGCAGGTTTTTATTCAGGTAAATCTTATGAAAATAAAGATCCAATCGGATGCCATATATGCGGCATCCGATTCTGTAGTGGTGCGTCTGGTGGAGAATCAGATTGTTCTCTTCTCCGTGGAGTCTGACAAGAATGACGCGAACAATGAGCCATACTTTCTCAACACGACAGGACAGATCATCTGGCAAAAGCTGGACGGGCGGACAAGACTTAATACCGTAGTTAAGGCCTTGTCTGCAGAGTTCAGAACGCCGGTAAAAGTTATAGAAAAGGACGTGCTGGCGTTTGTGAAAATGATGGTTGAAAAAAAAATGCTTGTCATGGTTTCAGGGGCTTAATTCATCATGCCGTACGATAAAGTAATCAAAGATTGCGATATTGAGTACATCCGTGAACAGATCGGATGGGCCTATCAGGACATGAAATGGCTCTCGAAGGAAGAAGCGGTAAAAGCCGGTCGCGAAAGAAACGAATTACTGCGATCGGTATCCGGCAGGGTCATAAAACATTTCAATGAAAGCAAAATATCGACAGGGCCGTTGTCTCCCGGATGCATGACCTGCGGGAAAGGCACATGGTCGTGCATTTTCATAGGTTCCCTTTGTACGGCAAACTGTTTCTACTGTCCCCAGGACAGAAAACAAAAAAAAGATGAACCACCCAATGAATCAGGGCTCATTTTCTATGATCCGGGCGACTATGTCGAGTATCTGGAAAAATTTAAATTCAAAGGGGTGAGCTTTTCCGGTGGAGAACCTTTTCTTAAGTTTAAAGAAGTGCTCGTCTTTATCAAAAAAATCAGGGAAAGGCTGGGCAGAGGAATCTATATCTGGATTTATACAAATGGCGACCTGGTTGACGAAAAAAAGTTAAAAGCCCTGAATCAAGCCGGTCTTAACGAAATACGTTTCGATATCGCGGCCAGAAAATACAGCCTCAAGGCTGTAAAAATGGCAATAGGCATTATCGACAGGGTGACGGTTGAGATTCCCGCCATTCCGGAAGATTATGAAATATTAAAAAAATGCCTGCCGAAAATGAAAGCGATAGGCGTGGCGCATTTGAACCTGCATCAGTTAAACGCCACCCAGCAATGTTTCCGGTCGTTTGTTGATCGTGGATACACTTTTTTGCACCAGCCCAACATAGCCATTCTGGAATCGGAGATGACCGCTCTCAGGATCGTAAAATACGTCCTGGACAACAACATCGGCTTATCCGTCAACTACTGCACGCCGGTTTATAAACACAGATTTCAGAAGAAAGCATACCGGAAAAGATTTCAGCCGTATCTCAGGCAAAAATACGAGGATCTGACCGAATCGGAATTTATCAGGCGTCTGTCCATTCAGGATAAATCGGCAAATCTGAAAGAACTCGTCCGCATGTTTCAGAAAAACAAAACCAATGACGATTTATGGTTTTTTAACGAAAGTGAAAATAAATTATTTTTCCATCATTCGCTTCTGGATAAGATTGATTTCGGCAGATACAATTTAATTGTAAACTACTACACGCCGATGTTGACGACGGTTTCCGGAAAAGAAAAAGAGATTGTCAAGGAAGTCGTGCTGAACGCAGGACGGAAATTTATGATTGAAAGAAATCTTTTGCACGAACTGACGATAGATAATCCCGTAGCGGCAAAATTCTTTCAGGAACTGTACGTTGAAAAAAAGAACGAGGGGGATGCCCTCAAAAGATTTTATAGCGGCTATAAATTGAAAACGAAAGCCGATGTCAATGAAATGATGAACGAGAAAGACAGCCTATGTTATTTAAAGACATGGGAATTTATCGGCAGCGGGCTTTACGAGATTTACTGATAACGCAGCCGCCCCCCCATTTCACTTGTATATGATAATCAGAATTTTATTCAGCATTCTCAGAAGAGGTTTCATCGGACGGTGCATTCCCGACAGGATATATCTCACGGTGCTATACAGGATAAGCATGAACCGGCGGCTTAACCTGCAAAATCCCCGGACCTTCTCGGAAAAGATTCAGTGGCTCAAATTAAACTGGCGCTATGACATCCTCACAAAATGTTCCGATAAATATGACGTGAGAAAGTTTGTGGAAGAGCGTATCGGACCGGAAGTACTGAAAAAATTATACGGCGTTTATAAAAAACCGGAGGAGATCGACCCCGACAGTCTGCCGGAGGCGTTTGTATTGAAAGTCAATCACAGCTGCAAGCAAAACATATTTTGTGAAAACAAAGCGGAAATGGACTGGAATCGTACCGCCAAGCTGTTAAAAAAATATTTAAGAGAGAATCTTTTTCCCAAGTGCAGGGAATGGGCATATAA
>JASEHT010000008.1 GCA_030018675.1 Smithella sp. | reverse complement strand
AGTTATGACGGAATCGGCTCCACGCTGGCTTTCAGCCCGGACGGGAAGCGTGTGGCCTATGTCGCCAAATCGGGAGATAAAAGCTTTGTTGTCGTAGACGGCAAAGAAGAAAAGCCGTACGATTATGTTGGAAACGGCAGTCTGATTTTCGGCCCGGATAGTAAACGCCTCGCGTATGCCGTCGAATCGGGTAAAAGACGTTTTGTTGTCATAGACGGCAAAGAAGAAAAAAGATACGATGATATCAACAGTAATTCGCTGGCTTTCAGCCCCGACAGTAAGAATTTCATTTATGTTGCCGGAATAGGCAATAAGCAGACGGTCATCATTAACGGTGAAGAAACCAGGCATTACGACCAAATTGTGCCGTCCGGGCAAGAAATATTTATTTTTGAGTCCTTTGATAATTTCCGTTGTTTAGCTTTAAAAGAGAAAAGTATCTACAGGGTTGTATTCAACATAAAATAGCGGAATCGTTTTTATAAATACATTATCGGTCATTCAACCGGCAACCGGTGGATTTCAACTTGCGATAAGTTCCTGGGTTATATGACACGAAGATTTTGACCAATTCATTGTTAATCCCTGTGTTTGCTTGCATGCACAAATCGTTGCTCATCGATAAATATTTATAAAAAATTTACTTGACAAAAACATCTATAAAAACTAAATAGCGAAATTCGCTTAGGGGTGTATTTGTGTTTTTTCGGCAGCCTTAAGTATAAGGTATTGATATTAAAGAAGTTTGAGGTGGGATTTGCTGGCGTAGCTCAATCGGTAGAGCAGCTGATTTGTAATCAGCAGGTTGCGGGTTCGAGTCCCATCGCCAGCTCCAGATTGGCTATATAAGTTGTATGCTGGAGGGGTTCCCGAGCGGCCAAAGGGAGCAGACTGTAAATCTGCCGGCGGAGCCTACGGAGGTTCGAATCCTCCCCCCTCCACCAGCAATTTTTGATATGGAAATAGGCGGGAGTAGCTCAGGGGCTAGAGCGTCAGCCTTCCAAGCTGAGGGTCGCGGGTTCGAATCCCGTTTCCCGCTCCATATATTTCAGAAGAAGACGAGCTGAGGTCTTTATAAAGATTGCGCCCACGTAGCTCAGTCGGTAGAGCACATCCTTGGTAAGGATGAGGTCACCAGTTCAATCCTGGTCGTGGGCTCCAGAGAAGGAGAATTATGCGAAACAATATTATTTTGGCTTGCACGGAATGCAAGCAGCGAAATTATACGACAACGAAAAACAAACGGACCATGCAAAACCGTTTGGAAATGAAAAAATATTGCAAGTTTTGCCGGGGGCATAAACTGCACAGGGAAACCAAATAATTAAAATTGGTATAGGCCAGTAGCTCTAATGGATAGAGCGCCGGACTCCAAATCCGGATGCTGGGGGTTCAAGTCCCTCCTGGCCTGCCATTTTTCCTTAAAATGCTTTGGGGATCTTTCAATGGATGAGATTAAAGAAAAAATAACCATAACGATGCAAACGGTTACGCAGTTCCTGAAAGACGCGAAAATGGAACTGAAAAAAGTTACCTGGCCGACGCCGAAACAGACATTGGCTTCCACAGGTGTTGTGATCATTTTGGTTTTTATCGTTTCGTTGATTCTGGGCATCTTTGATTATGTCCTCGCGAAAGCGGTTAAATTAATCTTGGGATAAAAAAATGGCTTTTAAATGGTACGTGGTACATACTTATTCCGGTTATGAGAATAAGGTTAAAACAGGCCTCGAGGAGAGAATTAAGACAACAGGCACTCAGGCTTATTTTGCCGACATTCTGATTCCCGAAGAAGACGTTGTGGAATTGATTTCGGGAGAGAAGAAAAGTTCCAAGCGTAAATTTTTCCCCGGCTACATTCTTGTCCGGATGGACATGAATGATGAGGCCTGGCATGTTGTCAAGGATACTCCCAAAGTGACCGGCTTCATCGGCAGCAAAGACAAACCTTCCCCTATCCCCGATAAAGATGTGGAAAATTTGAAAATCAGGATTGACGAAGGAACCTTGAAGCCTAAACCGAAGTTCAATTTCGACGTCGGGGATCATGTCAGGATTATCGATGGACCGTTTACGAACTTTGACGGCATCATTGATGAGTTAAAACCGGAAAAAAGCAAGCTGAGGGTTATCGTAAGTATTTTTGGTAGACCGACGCCAGTGGAATTGGATTTCATTCAGGTAACGCAGACTTAGCTCTTTTGAGCAACAGGTTGTTTTTAAAAATTTATTCAGGGTGATTGAACATGGCAAAGAAAATTATCGCGAACATAAAATTACAGATCAAGGCGGGTAAAGCAACCCCTTCGCCGCCGATAGGCCCGGCATTAGGTCAGCACGGCGTGAATATTATGGAATTCTGCAAAGCTTATAACGCCATGACGCAAAGTCAGGAAGGAATGATTATTCCCGTCGTTATTACGGTTTATGCCGACAGGTCTTTTACGTTCATAACCAAAACGCCTCCGGTATCGGTATTGCTGAAACAGGCGGCTAAAATTGCCAAAGGCGCCAGCGATCCGAAGCGGGAAAAAGTCGGGACGGTCACGGCAGGGCAGGTTAAAGAGATTGCCGAACTGAAATATAAAGATTTAAACGCCGTTAACATCGAAGGCGCTATAAATATTATTGCCGGTACGGCAAGATCCATGGGCATTGAAATTTCAGGTTAAGAAGAGGTTTGATCATGTTAAGAAGAGGTAAACGAATATTAGCGGCGAAGGCTAAAGTTGAGCCGGGTAAAAAGCTCACGCTTAAAGAAGCGGCGGAGATCGTCGTGTCCACTGCGGGAACAAAATTTGACGAAACCGTTGATGCGGCCATCCGGCTGGGCGTTAACCCCGCTCATGCGGATCAAATGGTTCGCGGAAGCGTGGTGCTTCCTCATGGTTTGGGAAAAACGGTGCGAATCCTGGTATTTGCCAAAGGGGAGAAGGAAAAAGAAGCTCTGGAAGCCGGCGCGGATCTGGTTGGCAATGACGACATCATTGAAAAGATCAAAGGCGGATGGATGGAGTTTGATCGTGTTATTGCTACGCCGGATATGATGGGTTCGGTGGGCAAAATAGGGAAGATCCTGGGTCCTCGCGGTCTGATGCCCAATCCCAAAGTAGGAACCGTAACGTTTGAAGTGGCCAATGCCGTGAAAGATTTGAAAGCGGGGAAAGTCGAATTTCGCGTGGAAAAAGCGGGCATTGTCCATTCGCCGGTTGGAAAAGTATCTTTCGGCGCGGAAAAACTGGGAGACAACATCAATGCCTTGCTGGAAACGATTGTCAAACTGAAACCGGCGTCAAGCAAAGGCACCTATATTAAGAGCATTTCCATCTCCAGCACCATGGGTGTTGGCGTAAGGATTGATCCTCTCGATATTAAAGCGGCATAAGCTCACTATCGAGAGTTTTGTTATAAGGAATAAGGTCGAAGACAGCAGGTACGGAAGTTTAAACGTGATAAGGCCTGCCGAGACTCGTTAGTAAAAATAGTTACTTTGTTTTTGTAAAGGTAGACAATTTTTGTGAAACGGGAATCGGACTTGGGCATGGTTACCGTTTTTTTGTTGTGAGACTCAAATTTCAAAAACGAAGTGTATAACCTAAAGGTCACACGTTGAAATTTGTAAGTCGAACAATCCCGGAATCGGGATTCTGTATGTGGCTTAATTCTCCGGCCTCAGGAAGTAAAAAATATATTGAAAGGAGGCTGATAGATTGGATCGGAAAACGAAAGAACAAGTTGTATCCGAACTGCAAAAGAAACTCAAAGAGGCGAGTTTCGGTGTTTTGACCAGTTTCAGCGGGATGAACGTCGAAAAAATGGAAACGTTGAGAAATGAATTGCGCAAGTCCAATGCCGAATGGAAGGTCGTGAAAAATACGCTTCTCAAGATTGCGTCCAACGACACCGATTTTAGCATTCTTGCAGATCATTTCAAGTGGCCTGTCGCGGTTGTTCTCAGCGCTAAGGATCCTGTCGCCCCGGCTAAAGTTCTGGTTGATTTTGCCAAAAAAAATCCTCAACTGGAAATCAAAGTCGGTGTGCTGGATAAGAAGCTTTTAACGAAAGCTGATCTTACTGTTCTGGCTGAATTGCCGGGCAAAGAGGTTCTTTTGGGCAGATTGGTTTCGGTCATGGCAGCGGTGCCGACGTCATTCGTGACGGTTTTGAGTGGCGTTCCGAGAAGTTTTGTGCAGGTACTCAATGCATATTGTGATAAGAAAAAAACTTTAAACTAATTAATAAACATACAGAGAGGAATAAGAAAATGTCAGATAAAATTACCAAAGAAGATGTCATCAAATTTATTGAAGAAATGACGGTGCTGGAGCTGTCCGCTCTGGTGAAAGAACTGGAAGAGAAGTTCGGTGTTTCCGCCGCCGCTCCCGTAATGGCTGCTATGGCCGCCCCCGGCGCTGCCGCTGCCGCTCCGGCTGAAGAAAAAACAGAGTTTGACGCGATTCTGACCGGATTCGGCGCAGAAAAGATTCAGGTCATCAAAGTGGTTCGTGCCATTACCAATCTGGGACTCAAGGAAGCCAAGGATTTGGTGGAAGGCGTGCCCAAGCCCATCAAAGAAAGTGTTTCCAAAGATGAAGCGGCTGATATTAAGAAGAAAATCGAGGAAGTTGGCGGTACCGTTGAGATTAAATAACGCAATCTCAAAAACAATTTTTTATTTTTAAGGATATTATGGGAGACTTTAGAAAAAATTTTGGTCAGGTTAAAAAGATACTGGATATTCCGAATTTAATTGATATTCAGACAATATCGTACGAGAAATTTCTCCAGAGGGATATACCTCCGGTCAAACGGGATAATTTTGGCTTGCAGGGCGCTTTCAAGAGTGTCTTCCCGATTTCGGATTTTAGCGGGAAATGTTCTCTGGAGTTCGTAAGTTACAAACTCGGGGATATCCGGTATGACGTTCATGAATGTATTCAAAAAGGAATGACCTATGCTGCTCCTTTGAAAATCGTTGTCCGGCTAGTCGTGTTTGAGGCGGATCGTCCGGTCGAAAGCAAAAACAATCGCGACGCGACGGAAGTCAAACAGATTCGGGATATCAAAGAGCAGGAAGTTTATTTCGGCGAGATTCCGTTGATGACCGAAAACGGCACGTTCATCATCAACGGAACGGAGCGGGTCATCGTCAATCAGTTGCACCGCTCACCGGGCATCTTTTTTGATCATGACAAAGGAAAAATCGTCGCCAGCGGCAAGTTGATTTACTCGGCGCGGGTGATTCCCATCAGAGGGTCCTGGCTGGATTTTGAATTCGATTCCAAAGATATCCTTTACGTCAGAATTGACCGACGCAGGAAGATGCCAGTAACGATATTGCTGAAAGCACTGGGCAATCCGACGGAATTCATTCTCAATTATTTTTACGAGGTCAATACGGTCCTCTTCGAAGGGAAGAAGATTTACTTCGCCGTGGATGATACCCTGGTCGGACAGAAATCTCCCGAGGATATCAAAGATGCGAAGAGCTCCGAATTAATCGTCAAGAAGGGAAGAAAGCTTACTAAGCCGCTCATTAAAAGACTCACAGATGCCGGAATTCGTAAAGTGGCGGTTCATGAAACCGAAGTGATTGGTAAAGTTCCTTCACAGGATGTATTTGATCCGGAAACGGGAGAAATTATTTTCCGGAGCAATGAGGAATTGCCCGGGAACTGTCTCGAAATTATCCGGGAAAAGAACATCGGGGAATTGAAAATTATCCATATCGACGAAGACATGGATAACGCATCCATCAGAGATACGCTTTTGCTGGACAAGATTGATTCCGCGGAAGATGCCATTATGGAAATCTACCGCCGCCTGCGTCCGAGCAATCCTCCGACGCCGGAAACGGCGGCTAAGTTCTTCAAGAGCCTCTTCTTTGAACCGGAAACTTATGACCTGTCCAACGTCGGTCGCGCGAAAATGAACTATAAATTACATATGAATGTGCCGACCGATACCACGGTATTGAGTAACGACGATATTTTAGCCGCGGTAAAATATTTGATCAATTTAAAGAACGGTGTCGGCGATTGCAGTGTCGATGACATTGATCATCTGGGCAACCGCCGCGTGCGCTCGGTCGGCGAACTGATTGAAAACCAGTACCGCATCGGCCTTGTCCGCATGGAAAGAGCCATCAAGGAAAAAATGAGCCTGCAGGATATCGAAACCATGATGCCGCATGACCTCATTAACGCCAAACCGGTGTCCGCCGTGGTGAATGAATTCTTTAATTCCAGTCAGCTGTCTCAGTTCATGGATCAGACCAACCCGCTGTCCGAAATTACACATAAAAGAAGATTGTCGGCGTTGGGTCCCGGCGGGTTGACAAGGGAAAGAGCCGGCTTCGAAGTTCGCGACGTTCACCCCACGCATTACGGCCGCATTTGTCCGATCGAGACACCGGAAGGTCCCAACATCGGGTTGATCGTTTCCCTGAGCACTTATGCCAGAGTGAACGAATTTGGTTTTATCGAAACACCCTATCGAAAGGTTGAGAAAGGACGTGTTTCGGATGATGTCAATTTCGTAACGGCTATTGAGGAGGAAAATCAGATTATTGCTTCGGCCGACCGTCCTTTGACGAAACAGGGCAAATTTGCCGAGGAGTTGATTTCAGTCAGAAAAGGCGGCAGTTATATTTCGGTTGAACCGGAAGAGATCAGGATGATGGACGTTTCGCCCACCCAGTTGGTCAGTGTCGCTGCGGCGTTGATTCCTTTCCTCGAGCATGATGACGCCAACCGCGCGCTGATGGGATCCAACATGCAGCGTCAGGCGGTCCCGCTCATGAGACCGGAGGTGCCGGTGGTGGGCACAGGTGTGGAATCGGTTGTCGCCCGTGATTCCGGCGCCGTTGTCGTGGCCAGAAGAGCCGGCGTTGTGGAAAGCGTCGACGCGTCGAGAATTATCGTCCGGGTGGATCGCATGGAGGAAGACGGTATCGACAGCGGTGTCGATATTTACAATCTGTCGAAATATCAGCGATCCAATCAGGATACCTGCTTCAATCAGAAGCCGATTATCAGGGCGGGTCAGCGCGTCAACAAGAAGGACATTCTCGCGGACGGACCGGCCATTGATAACGGCGAGCTTGCTCTGGGCAGAAATGTCATGGTTGCCTTCATGTCCTGGGGTGGATACAATTATGAAGACTCGATTTTGGTCAGTGAACGAATAGTAAAGGAAGACATTTTCACGTCCATTCATATCGAAGAATTCGAAACCATGTCCCGCGATACCAAACTGGGCAAGGAGGAAATCACCCGTGATATTCCCAATGTCGGCGAAGAAGTGCTTAAGAATCTTGATGAGAGCGGCATTGTCTGTATCGGTGTTTCGGTAAAGGCCGGAGATATTCTCGTCGGCAAAATTACCCCCAAGGGCGAAACGCAGTTGTCCGCCGAGGAAAAGCTGTTGCGGGCGATCTTCGGTGAAAAGGCCAGTGATGTCCGCGATACGTCATTACGCGTTTCTCCCGGCGTTGAGGGAACGGTCATTGATGCGAAAATATTTACCAGAAAAGGCGCGGAAAGCGATCTTCGTTCACAGGAAATAGAGGCGGATGCCATTGCTCGGATCACCGATGACCGGGATGATGAAATCCACATTCTCACGGAAACCATTAAAAAGGACATTACAAAACTGGTTGTCGGTAAAACAGCGGCAACAAAGATCATGGATGCGAAAAAGAAAACCGTCATCAAGAAAGGCGATAAGATTACGAAAGAAATCTGGAATGAACTGCCTTTCTCCGGCTGGAAGGATGTCTCCATCGCTGAAGATGACGGCTCGGAAGAAAAGATCAGCAATCTGATTGCTTCTCTGGAGCGGAAAATAGATTTTATCAACGCTCATTTTGAAGAAAAACTGGAAAAAATTAAAGCCAGTGATGAACTGCCGCCGGGTGTGATCAAGATGGTCAAGGTTTATATCGCGATCAAGAGAAGGCTATCCGTCGGTGACAAAATGGCCGGTCGTCACGGCAACAAGGGTGTTTTATCCCGCATTTTACCTGAAGAAGACATGCCTTATTTTGCGGACGGGTCCACGGTGGATATCGTTTTAAATCCCCTGGGCGTTCCGTCGCGAATGAATGTCGGGCAGATTCTGGAAACCCATCTGGGATGGGCGGCCAAATCCATAGGACAGGGATTAAACGAGTTGCTGGAGCAACATCAGGCGAGCAGTTTGAATCATATCAAAAGCGAATTGAAAAAAGCTTATTCCTCACCGGAATTCGACGAATTCGTTGACCAGGCTTCATCTGAAGAAATCAAGAGATTTACCGGCCGTCTGAAAAAAGGAATGCTGGTGGCCAGTCCGGTATTTGACGGCTGCCCCGAAGACCAGATCAGAGAAATGCTGCACAAAGCCGATTTGCCGGAGACCGGTCAGTCCCTGTTGTTTGACGGCAGAACGGGCGAACCGTTTGATCAGGAAGTCACCGTGGGCATTATTTATATGATGAAACTGCATCATCTTGTTGACAATAAGATTCATGCCCGTTCCATCGGTCCGTATTCGCTGGTTACCCAGCAGCCCCTGGGCGGCAAGGCTCAGTTCGGCGGCCAGCGGCTGGGAGAAATGGAAGTGTGGGCGATGGAAGCTTATGGCGCCGCCTATGCTTTGCAGGAATTTCTCACCGTTAAATCGGATGATGTCGCCGGAAGAACGAGAATTTACGAATCCATTGTCAAGGGTGAGCATAATTTTGAATCAGGACTGCCGGAATCCTTTAACGTGCTGGTTAAGGAACTCCAGGGTCTGGGATTGGATGTGGAATTAATTGAGGAAACAGACGGCCCGAACTAGACGTCGTGGGAATCAAGCCTTGAGGGAAAATCGCAAAGAGGCAACTTGACAATTTCACGCAAGCATTTAAGTACAGGAGAAAATTCGTGGAAGACGTTTTCAGCTATTTCGAGAAACCTAAAAATTTAGTCAAATTCAACGCAATGAAAATTTCCATTGCTTCACCGGATAAGGTTCTTTCCTGGTCGCACGGTGAGGTGAAGAAACCGGAAACCATCAATTACCGCACATTCAAGCCGGAAAAAGACGGATTGTTTTGCGCGAAAATTTTCGGCCCGGTCAAGGATTATGAATGTCTTTGCGGACGTTATAAGAGAATGAAGCATCGCGGCGTCGTCTGCGAGAAATGCGGCGTTGAAGTCATTCAGTCAAAGGTCCGTCGCGAACGCATGGGACATATTGTTCTGGCCACGCCGGTGGCCCATATCTGGTTTCTCAAGAGTCTTCCCAGTCGGATCGGCAATGCCGTCGATCTGTCGCTCAAGGAACTGGAAAAGGTCCTTTATTTCGAATCATGGATCGTGCTGGATCCCAAGAATACCCCTTTAAAGAAAAAAGATCTGCTGACGGATGAAGAATTCGAAGAAGCTCGTGAACAATACGGAAATGAAGGTTTCGTTGCGGGGATCGGCGCTGAAGCCATCAGGCAGTTGCTGCAGGAAATAGATCTGGAAAAACTTTATGAAGAATTGCGCGCTGAAATTGTTACGTCTGTTTCCGACACCAAGAAAAAGAAACTGGTAAAGAGGCTGAAAGTCGTCGAAGCGCTGCGCAAATCGGGAAACAAACCCGAGTGGATGGTTCTCACGGTGCTTCCGGTTATTCCGCCGGACTTACGTCCGCTGGTTCCTCTGGATGGCGGACGCTTTGCCACTTCCGACCTGAATGATTTGTATCGTCGCGTCATCAACCGGAATAATCGTCTGAAAAGACTTCAGGAACTTAATGCGCCGGAAATTATCATCCGTAATGAAAAAAGAATGCTGCAGGAAGCGGTCGACGTTCTCTTTGATAACGGACGTCGAGGCCGGGCGATTACCGGAACAAACAAGCGGCCTCTGCGCTCCTTGTCGGATATGCTCAAAGGCAAGCAGGGACGTTTCCGCCAGAATTTGCTGGGTAAACGCGTTGACTACTCCGGCCGTTCGGTTGTTACGGTCGGTCCGGATTTAAGGCTGCATCAGTGCGGTTTGCCGAAGAAAATGGCCATCGAACTTTTCAAGCCTTTTATTTACAACCGTCTGCTGGAAAAAGGATATGTCACCACGGTCAAGAGCGCCAAGAAAATGGTGGAAAAGGAAACGTCCGAAGTTTGGGACGCGCTGGATGAAGTGGTGCGCGAATATCCGGTTATCCTGAACCGCGCGCCGACGCTGCATCGTCTGGGTATTCAGGCGTTTGAACCGGTATTGATTGAAGGTAAGGCCATTCAGCTTCATCCACTGGTTTGTACGGCCTTTAACGCGGACTTTGACGGGGATCAGATGGCCGTTCATATTCCGCTGTCCGTGGAAGCGCAGACGGAAGCCCGCGTTCTGATGATGTCCACCAATAATATTCTGTCGCCGGCCAACGGCAGTCCGATTATCATTCCCAGTCAGGACATCGTTCTGGGCATTTATTATCTGACCAGAGCTAAAATCGGCGTGAAAGGCGAAGGAATGATTTTTGCCGGTCCGGATGAGGTGCGTAGCGCTATTGATGCGGCCGTTATTGATCTGCACGCGCGTATTAAGGTCCGCGTTGATTCGGAATTAAAAGAAACGACGGCCGGAAGAATCATCCTTTCGGAAATCGTCCCCGCGGAAATCAGTTTTGATCACATCAATAAGCTGATGAACAAAAAAGAACTGACCGGTTTAATTGACCATTGTTATCGTCAGTGCGGTGATAAGACGACGATTATTCTTGCCGATAAACTGAAGGATCTGGGCTTTAAATACGCAACCATATCCGGTCTTTCATTTGCCGTGGGCAATATGATTATTCCGGAACAGAAGAAGAAGATTGTTCTTCAGGCGGATAAGGATGTCTTGAAAATCCAGCGTCAATACATGGACGGTTTGATTACCGACGGCGAGCGTTACAACAAGGTCGTTGATATCTGGGCGCAGGCGACTGAAAAAATAGCTTCCGAAATGTTGAAAGGCATCAGCACCGAAGAAGTCTCTGTCGCTGAAGGCAAGAAACGTAAAATTGAAAGTTTCAATCCCATTTACATGATGGCTGATTCCGGTGCTCGCGGTTCGGGACAGCAACTCCGGCAGCTGGCCGGTATGCGCGGTCTGATGGCCAAACCTTCCGGTGAAATTATCGAAACACCGATTACCGCCAATTTCCGTGAAGGCCTCACAGTCCTGCAGTATTTTATTTCGACGCACGGCGCGCGGAAGGGTCTGGCCGATACGGCGTTGAAAACAGCCAACTCCGGTTATCTGACCAGAAGGCTCGTGGATGTGGCGCAGGATTGTATCATTACGGAAAATGATTGTGAAACGGTTGACGGCGTATATGTTTTGGCACTAATGGAAGGCGGAGAAATTATTGAAACCGCCGGCGAACGCGTGCTGGGAAGGGTCGCGCTGCAGGAAATAAAGGATCCGTTTAACGGGGAAGTCATCGTGAAGGCCAATCAGGAAATCGATGAAAATCTGGTTGAAAAAATTGATCACGCCGGCATTGAAAGAGTCAGTATCCGGTCCGTTTTAACCTGTCGTTCCAAACATGGCGTTTGCGCGATGTGCTACGGACGCGATCTCGCTCACGGTCATCTGGTCAATATCGGAGAGGCGGTCGGTATTGTCGCCGCTCAGTCCATCGGCGAGCCGGGAACACAGCTGACCATGAGGACATTTCATATCGGCGGTACCGCGAAATTTGACGAACACTCCACGCTGGAGGCCCGCCATGACGGTGTTGTCAAGTTCGTCAATTTAAGTACGGTAAAAACCAAAGAAGGCGATCTGGTCGTTATGAAACGCAACGGGGAAATTCATGTTCTGGATGAGCAGAAAAATGTCCGCGGCAAATACGCCTTGTCTTACGGCGCCCATTTGAAAGTGGCCGATAAAAGTCCCGTGCAAAAAGGCCAATTGATGGCCGAATGGGACCCCTTTTCCATACCGATTCTGGCCGAGGTGAGCGGAACCATCAAGTTTGACGATATCACCGAGGGGAAAACCATGCAGGAACAGGTTGATGAAGTGACCGGTCTGTCCCGTAAGATTATCGTCGAGTTTAAAGGCGGCGATTTAAGACCGCGCGTTTCGATTAAGGACAGCAAAGGCAAAACCGCCAAACTGGCTGATTCCCATGCCGTTGCCCGTTATCTCCTGTCGGTTGGTGTCAACCTGGTTGTCTCCGAAGGCGATGAGGTCAGCGCCGGAGATATTCTTGCCAAGATTCCGCGTGAAACAACAAAAACGAAGGATATTACAGGTGGTTTGCCTCGTGTTGCCGAGCTTTTTGAGGCCCGCAAGCCCAAAGATTATGCCGTGATCAGCGAAATCAGCGGCGTGGTGTCCTACGGCAAGGACGCCAAAGGCAAACGGAAAATTATTGTGACGCCGGAAATCGGCGAAGAAAAAGAATATCTGATTCCCAAGGGTAAGCACATCAGCGTCCAGGAGGGAGACGTTGTCATACCGGGCGATGCGTTAATGTCCGGTGTCAATAATCCGCATGACCTTTTGTCTATCAAGGGGGAGAAAGAACTGGCCCGATATCTCGTGGATGAGGTTCAGGAAGTGTACCGTCTGCAGGGTGTTAAGATTAACGACAAACACATGGAAGTCATTGTTCGTCAGATGCTCAGACGCGTCAAGGTGCTTGATCCGGGCGATACAACCTTTATTGCCGACGAAAAAATTGAACGATACCGTTTCCAGGAGGAGAATGAAAAGATTATCGCTCAGGGCGGTCGACCGGCCATCGGTGAGCCGATGCTTCTGGGCATTACCAAGGCTTCTTTGAGCACACAGAGCTTTATTTCCGCGGCGTCATTCCAGGAAACCACCAAGGTGCTGACCGAAGCGGCTCTTTCCGGCAAAACGGATTATTTGAGAGGGCTTAAAGAAAACGTAATCATGGGCAGGTTGATCACCGCAGGAACGGGTCTGGTGATGTACCGGAAGCTGGGCATCAAGTTGGAAAATGAGAATGCCGAAGCGGCAGCAGAATAAATTAAAATATTACAGAAAATGCTTGACATATATAAAATGACCTGGTACGTACCACCGGTTCGCTGCCGGAAATAATAACATATGCGCAGCGATTCGTTTTAGGAGGAAAATGCCGACAATTAGTCAACTGGTTCGCAAAGGCAGAACAAAGATTAAAAGAAAGACAAATTCACCGGCGTTGGTCGGGTCACCGCAGCGTCGCGGGGTTTGCGTCAGAGTGTACACGACCACACCCAAAAAGCCGAATTCGGCTTTGAGAAAAGTAGCCAGAGTTCGTCTGACCAGCGGTTATGAAGTGACTTCGTACATTCCGGGAATCGGACATAATCTGCAGGAACATTCTGTTGTTCTGATTCGCGGGGGAAGAGTCAAAGATCTGCCGGGCGTAAGGTACCACGTCATCCGTGGCACGCTTGATACCGTGGGAGTTCAGGACCGCAAACAGAGTCGATCAAAATACGGCGCAAAAAAGCCGAGTTAAACGGAGACAGTTAAATGCCGAGAAGACGGGAAATAGAAAAGAGAGATGTTTTGCCCGATCCCAAGTTTAATAACAAACTGGTGGCAAAATTTGTGAATTCATTACTGAAGAGGGGTAAAAAGAGCGTTGCGGAAAGCATCCTGTACGGCGCTTTTGATATCATTGAAAAACGCGTCAAGGAACAGCCTGTTGAGTTTTTCGAAAAGGCGGTCAACAACGTCAAACCGGTGATTGAAGTTAAATCAAGACGTGTCGGCGGTTCCACGTATCAGGTGCCGACGGAAGTCGTGCCGGCCAGACGAACTGCGCTGGCCATCCGCTGGCTGATTTCCAACGCCCAGGAACGCACGGAAAAAACCATGCGTGAAAAACTGGCCTCGGAATTGATTGATGCTGCCAACAATCGCGGCGGAGCGATTAAGAAGAAAGAAGCTGTGCATAAAATGGCCGAGGCGAACAAAGCCTTCGCCCATTATAAATTTTAGATAATAATTTAAACGATAAGGAATTCAACCATTCAAAGTTAAGGAGGAAAGGTGAGATGGCAAAGAAAAAATTTGAAAGGACTAAGCCGCATTTAAATATAGGAACAATCGGTCACGTGGATCATGGAAAGACCACATTAACGGCCGCCATTACCAAATATCTGGCGAAGAAAGGTTTTGCGGAATTCCGCGCTTTCGACTCCATTGATAACGCTCCCGAAGAAAAAGAACGCGGCGTTACCATCAATATTTCCCACGTAGAATATGAAACGGAAAAAAGACATTACGCTCACGTAGACTGCCCCGGCCATGCTGACTATATCAAAAACATGATTTCCGGCGCCGCTCATATGGACGGAACCATTCTGGTTGTGGCTGCCTCTGATGGTCCGATGCCGCAGACCCGTGAACATATCCTCCTTGCCCGTCAGGTGCAGGTTCCTTACGTTGTAGTTTTTCTCAATAAAGTTGATTTGGTTGACGATCCCGAACTTCTCGATCTGGTTGAACTCGAACTCAGAGAGCTCTTGACTGCCTATGAATTCCCCGGTGATGACATTCCTATTATTCGCGGTTCAGCTCTGAAAGCTCTCGAAGCCGAAGAGACCAACTCTCCCGATGTGAAATGCATCGAGGAATTGATGAAGGCCGTTGATGACTATATTCCGGAACCGAAGCGTGACACGGATAAACCTTTCATCATGCCCGTCGGCGACGTTTTCACCATTTCCGGTCGTGGTACGGTTGTGACGGGAAGAATAGACAGAGGCATTGTCAAGGTTGGTGAGGAAGTGGAAATCATCGGAATCAGGCCGACCATTAAAACGGTTGTTACCGGTGTGGAAATGTTCCGTAAAACGCTGGATGAAGGCCGCGCCGGTGATGATGTCGGGTTGTTGATTCGCGGTATCAAGCGTGAAGAAGTGGAGAGAGGACAGGTCGTGGCCAAGCCCGGTTCCATTACACCTCATACCAAATTTGAAGCGGCCGTTTACGTTCTGACCAAGGAAGAAGGCGGACGTCATACGCCGTTCTTTTCCGGCTATCGCCCCCAGTTTTATTTCCGGACAACGGACGTGACGGGTGTTGCCACCCTTCCCGAAGGCGTGGAAATGGTTATGCCCGGTGATAACGTCAAAATGTCAATTGAATTAATTATGCCTATTGCGATGGAAGAGCAGCTGAGATTCGCTATTCGCGAAGGCGGTAGAACAGTGGGTGCTGGTGTCGTAAGCAAAGTCATTGAATAGGAAATAGGTTGATTTACAAATGAAAGAACAAAAGATTAGAATTCGTCTGAAAGCTTACGATTATAAATTGCTGGATCGTTCCGTCGAGGAAATCGTGGAAACGGCTAAAAAGACCGGTGCGCGTGTGGCCGGTCCGATTCCCATTCCCACGGAAATCAATAAGTATTGCGTCAATCGATCACCGCATGTTGACAAGAAATCACGCGAACAGTTTGAAATCAGAACACACAAGAGATTAGTGGATATCGTCGGGCCTACGCAAGCCACCGTGGATGCTTTGATGAAACTCGATCTGTCCGCCGGGGTTGATGTGGAAATAAAGGCGTAGGCAAGCTTTGATTTTTGAAAAAGGGTCAATCGGCCGTTTTTCAGAATGAATACTTTAATATTTTTGAAAAGTTGGAATAGCAGATGAGCAAGGGAATTATTGGTAAAAAAATAGGGATGACACAAGTCTTCGCGGCGGATGGTTCCGCTCTCGGCGTAACAGCCATTGAAGTCGAACCATCGGTTGTTTTGCAGGTGAAGACCAAGGAAAAGGACGGCTACGACGCCGTTCAGCTCGGTTACGGCCGCGTCAAGCAGAAAAACATCACCAAGCCGCTGCAGGGCCATTTCAAAAAGGCTGACAAAGGCGCTTTTCGCTTTGTGAGAGAATTTCCTGTGTTGTCAGAAACCTATGATGTGGGGCAGGAAATTACAGCCGACGTATTCCAAAATGGCGATTATGTCGATGTTGTAGGAACGTCGAAAGGAAAAGGTTTCCAGGGCGTAGTGAAGAGACACGGTTTCGGCGGAGGCCGCGCAACCCACGGTTCCATGCATCATCGGGCTCCTGGTTCCATCGGAGCCAGCGCCGATCCGTCGCGTGTATTTAAAGGCACGAAAATGGGCGGCCACATGGGCAATGTCCGTAAAACCATCCAGAATTTAGAGATTTGGCAGGTTCGTTCCGACAGAAACCTGATTCTGCTGAAAGGGGCTATTCCCGGCAGCAAGAACGGCTTTGTGTTAATTAAAAAGGCCAAGAAAAAATAAGGATAAGTCACTGATTGGAGTTATTAAAGATGGCAGTCGCGGATGTTTTTAATATTGAAAACAAGAAAGTTGCTGAAGTTGACTTAAATGACGCTGTTTTCAGCGCCGAGGTCAACGAAGCTGTGATATATGATGTGGTCAAGATGCAATTGGCATCGAGGCGCTCCGGTACTGCGTCAACCAAGACCCGAAGCGATGTCCGCGGCGGAGGCAAAAAACCCTGGCGGCAAAAAGGGACGGGTCGGGCGAGAGCGGGAACGACCAGATCTCCGATCTGGAGAGGCGGCGGGATTGTTTTCGGTCCTCATCCCCGCGACTATTCCTACAGTGTGCCCAAAAAAGTGCGTAAAAAAGCTCTGATTTCGGCTTTAAGCATGAAATTCAAAGAGAACAAAATGGTCATCCTGAAAGATTTCCCGATGGAAAAAATCAGTACGCGAGCGTTTAAAGACGTGGTTGATCTCTTCCATCTCAAAAAGGCGCTTTTTGTGCTGGATGATAACAATGAGGTTTTGTTGAAATCGTCGCGTAATATGAAAAACGTCAAGATGATCAGGTCGGAAGGCATCAATGTTTATGATATCTTAAATCATGAGCATTTAATCCTTCTTGAACCCTCTGTAAAAAAGATTGAGGGAGCATTGCTGGTATAATGGAAATTAATAAAGTGATAAAGAGAATCCTGGTGACGGAGAAGAGCACCGCGGCGCGTGAGGAATCCAACAAGTACTTTTTTGAAGTGGATCCCAGGGCGAATAAAATAGAGATCGGCGCCGCAGTGGAGAAGCTTTTTAAGGTCAAGGTTATCGATGTTCGCGTTATGCATGTGCTGGGAAAAAAGAAAAGAATGGGAAAGACGATAGGTCAAAAAAGTTCCTGGAAGAAAGCAGTAGTGACTTTAGCCGCCGGCAACAGCATTGAGTTTGCTGAAGGCGTATAAGAATTGAGTTAAGGATTAAACCGATGGGAATTATTAAATATAAACCGACATCACCGGGCAGAAGATTTCAGAGCGTATCGGATTTTGCCGAGATCACGTCCAGCGAGCCGGTGAAAAAGCTCTTGAGGCCTCTGAAAAAGAAAGGCGGGCGCAATAGTTACGGTCGTATAACCGCCAGATACATCGGCGGCGGACACAAGCGGAAATATCGCGTCATCGATTTCTGCCGGAACAAGGCGGATATCCCGGCCAAGGTTGCGTCGATAGAATATGATCCGAACAGAACGGCAAGGATCGCTCTGCTCAATTACCGCGACGGCGAAAAAAGATATATTGTCGCGCCGGCGCAGATCAATGTGGGAGATGTCCTGTACAGCGGCGAAAAAGCCGATATCAAACCGGGCAATGCCGTGCCCTTGAAGTACATCCCTTTAGGATCGCTGATTCATAATGTGGAATTGAAGGTCGGGCGAGGTGGTCAATTGGTGAGATCGGCGGGAGCTTATGCCCAGCTGATGGCCAAAGAGGGAAGTTATGCGCAGGTTCGTCTGCCTTCAGGGGAAGTCCGCAAGGTATTCATTGAATGCATGGCAACCATCGGACAGGTCGGCAATAATGACCATGAAAATATCAGTCTCGGCAAGGCCGGACGAAAACGTTGGCTGGGTAAAAAGCCGCATGTTCGTGGTGTCGTGATGAATCCGGTGGACCATCCGATGGGCGGCGGAGAAGGCAAATCATCCGGTGGCCGGCATCCCTGTACGCCATGGGGCATTCCGACAAAGGGTCACAAAACTAGGAAGAATAAGAGAACAGATAAATATATCGTTAAGAGAAGAGGTAAATAAGCGTGGCACGTTCGATCAAAAAAGGTCCATACATTGAAGAAAGATTGCTGGCCAGGATCAGAAAAATGGAAGCGGAGGGCAACAAGAACGTTATCAAGACCTGGTCCCGTCGTTCAACCATTACGCCAGAGCTGATCGGTTATACATTTGCCGTTCATAACGGTAAAAAATTCATTCCGGTTTATGTGACCGAAAACATGGTCGGGCATAAATTGGGCGAGTTCTCTCCGACACGGGTTTTTTATTCACATTCAGGGGACCGTAAGACGAAGGTTAAGGCTTAGAAAGACAAAAGCGGATAGTTTTGGAGTTTATGAAGATGGAAGCAAAAGCAGTTGCAAGGTATATAAGGATGTCACCGCAGAAAGTCAGACTTGTTGTCGACTTGATCCGGGGTAAAAAGGTTCAGGAAGCCCGCAATATCCTTCTTTACACCAGAAAATATGCGGCCGGCGTGGTTGCTAATTTGTTGAAATCGGCCGTGGCCAACGCCGCCCAGAATCCCAACATTGATGAAAACATTCTTTATGTTAAAGAAGTCTATGTTGATCAAGGACCGGCATTGAAACGCTGGAGGGCCAGAGCTCAGGGGAGAGCAGCAGGAATCAAAAAGAGAAGTTCACATATCACGATTATTTTGGACGAAAAGTAAGGAGGCAGGATATTGGGCCAGAAGGTGAACCCGGTAGGATTACGATTAGGCTACATCAAGAAGTGGCAATCAGTATGGTACACGGATAAAAAATACAGCGAGGTTTTGCATGAGGATTTGCAGATTCGCAAGTATCTGAAGAAGAAACTATATCATGCAGGCATCTCCAGAATCGAGATTGAACGGGCGGCCAACAAAGCCAAAGTCAATATATATTCGGCAAGACCCGGCGTCATCATCGGAAAAAAAGGATCCGAAATCGAGAAGCTGAAATCGGATATTGAAAAGTTTTCTCAGTCGGAAATCATCATCAATATTCTGGAAGTCCGCAAACCGGAAGTGGACGCTCAGCTGGTTGCGGAAAACGTGGCCATGCAATTGGAAAAAAGAGTGGCTTTCCGGCGAGCGATGAAGAAATGCGTCGGTTATGCTTTGAAATTCGGCGCGAAGGGAATTAAAATAGCCTGTTCGGGAAGGTTGGGTGGAGCGGAGATGTCTCGTTCCGAATGGTACCGGGAAGGTCGCGTTCCCCTGCACACATTACGGGCGGACATTGATTACGGTTTCACCGAAGCACACACCGCTTACGGTTTGATCGGCATCAAGGTTTTTATTTTCCACGGAGAAGTTTTACCGACCAAAAATGAAAAATAATTTAATGCCTGCTCGCGGGGCAAACAGGGTTTGAACCGGCAGGAAGTTGTATCGTTAGGAATGACGGGAGTATTTATTTATGTTAATGCCTAAAAGGGTAAAATACAGAAAGTTGCAGAAAGGCCGCATGGGAGGTAAAGCGACAAGGGGGAGCTCCATCGCTTTCGGCGAATACGGATTGCAGGCGGCGGAATGCGGCTGGATTACATCAAGACAAATAGAAGCCGCTCGTGTGGCGATGACCCGTCATGTCAAGCGCGGTGGTAGAATATGGATCAGAATATTTCCTCATAAATCAATAACGAAGAAGCCCGCTGAAACGCGTATGGGTAAGGGGAAAGGCGCGCCCGAAGGCTGGGTGGCCGTTGTAAAGCCCGGCTCGGTTCTTTATGAGATGGAGGGAGTTTCCAAGGAAGTGGCGAAAGAAGCGTTTCGTCTGGCGTCACATAAATTATCGATAGCGACTAAATTTTTATCGAGGGAGATATCTGATGAAAATTAAAGAAATCAGAGCTCTCGACGCAAACGGGCTCAAACAAAAAATAGCAGAATTGAGTGAAGAACTTTTCCGGTTGAAGATCAGACATGCATCAGGGCAACTGGATTCAACAGTTATGCTCGGGCGCTTGCGTAAGGATATCGCCCGTGTCAACACTGTGTTGAAAGAAAAGGAGGCAGCGAGTTAATAAATGGCTGAACGAGGAAATAAACGCACCATTAAGGGCGTGGTGATAAGTAATAAGATGGACAAGACCATAGTGGTTAAGGCCGAGCGTTTCGTCAAGCACCCGATTTTTCATAAGTATGTTCGTAAGCATATCAAATACAAGGCTCATGATGAACAAAATGAAAGCAAATTGGGCGATACGGTCTTGATCATTGAGTCGAGGCCGTTAAGCAAGGAAAAACGCTGGCGTATGCTGGAAATTCTGGAAAGGGCAAAATAGATTGATAAGCTTGCCGGAACCGGCAGGTTTGAAGAGGATTATTTTATGATTCAGATGCAGACCATACTAAATGTCGCGGATAATTCCGGCGCTAAAAAAGTCGCGTGCATTAAGGTTTTGGGAGGCTCCAAGCGGCGTTACGCGAGTTTGGGGGACGTGATTGTTGTTTCCGTAAAGGAAGCGATTCCCAATTCCAAAGTTAAGAAAGGCGATGTCCTCAAAGCGGTTATCGTTCGCACCGTTAAGGAAGTGAGAAGGCCGGACGGTTCTTATCTCAAGTTTGATGATAACTCCGCGGTTTTGATTTCCAACCAGATGGAACCAATCGGAACAAGAATTTTTGGACCTGTCGCCCGCGAATTACGAGCAAGACAGTTCATGAAAATTATATCTCTGGCTCCTGAAGTTTTGTAAAAATGTTTCGCAGAGGGTAAAAATGAGTTTAAGCAAATTGAGAAAAGGGGACATGGTGAAAGTGCTTGCCGGAAAAGACAAAGGCAAGACAGGCAAAGTGTTGACGGTTATCCCTGAAAACAACCGCATCGTGGTTGAAAAAGTCAATGTGATTAAGAAACATAAAAGACCGGATCAGAAATCCAAGGGTGGAATAGTGGAAAAAGAAGGTTCCATTCACGTTTCCAATGCCGGGCTGCTCTGCAACAAGTGTAATGCAGCCGTTCGGGTCCAGAGCAAGAAACTTGAAGACGGAAAAAAGGTACGCATCTGCAGCAAGTGTAAAGACGTAATCAATGTAGGTTAATAAAAATGGCAAGATTAAAAGAATATTATTCAAAAGAAGTGGTTCCGGCTCTCATCAAGGAGTTCAATTACAAAAATCCGATGCAGGTTCCCAAGATGGAAAAGATTGTCATTAACATGGGACTTGGCGAGGCCATTCAGAACATCAAGATTATCGATGGCGCAGTGCAGGAAATAGCGGCGATTACCGGGCAGAAGCCGATTGTCAATAAGGCAAAAAAATCAATCGCGACTTTCAAGCTCAGGCAGGGAATGCCCGTGGGCTGTTCGGTAACCTTGAGAAAAAAAATCATGTATGAATTTTTTGATCGTCTCGTCAATGCCGCGTTGCCCAAGGTAAGAGATTTTCGCGGTATATCAGCCAATGCGTTTGACGGCAGAGGAAATTTTTCCATCGGTTTACAGGAGCAGATTATTTTTCCTGAAATCGATTATGATAAAATTGAGAAAATCAAAGGAATGAATATTACCATCGTGACCACGGCAAAAACGGACGCGGAAGCCCGGTTTCTGCTGAAAAAGATGGGCGTGCCTTTTAAACAATAAATTCATGTAAAGAAGCTGCGGAGGATTTTTGTGGCCAAGAAGTCGTTGATTGCGAAAGCGAAAAGAGAGAAAAAATTTTCAGTAAGAGAATATAACCGTTGCCCCCTTTGCGGACGGCCCCGGGCCTATTACCGAAAATTTGACATGTGTAGAATTTGTTTGCGTAAGCTTTCCCTGCAGGGCGAACTGCCCGGGGTAATAAAATCGAGTTGGTAATTTTAGCTGAAGGAGAAAAAGCATGGGGATGACGGATCCTATTGCCGATATGTTAACCAGAATCAGAAACGCCAATAAGGCTCGTTTCAAGACGGTCAATGTAAGCATGTCCAAGATGAATGTTAATATATCCAAAGTGTTGAAAGATGCGGGATATATTAATAATTATGACAAAGTGAAAAGTGATGAAGGCCAGCAGATGCTGGAGATCATTCTCAAATACCCTGACGCCAAGAGCAAGGTTATTACGAATATCAAGAGAATAAGCAAACCGGGACGCAGAATTTACGTACCCGCGGACAACATTCCCAAGGTTTTGAACGGACTGGGAATTTCCATTCTTTCGACTTCCAAAGGCGTCGTTACGGACGCAGAAGCCAGAGAGTTGAATGTCGGCGGAGAAATTCTTTGTAACGTTTGGTAATGTGGATTAAAGATTAAACAGGAGCCATGGTTCATGTCGAGAATAGGTAAAAAACCGATAAGTCTTCCCAAGGATGTTAAAATCAGCCAGAGCGCTGATTTGGTAAAGGTTGAAGGCCCCAAGGGGACGCTTTCCTCCAAACTGCCGGAAGGGATCACGATTACAGTTGGAGACGGCAACCTCGCTGTCGAAAGAAAATCGGATGGGATACAGATGCGTTCCTATCACGGATTAACCCGGACGCTGATCGATAACATGATCAAGGGCGTCACAACCGGTTTTGAAAAGAAACTGGAAATCTCCGGCGTCGGGTACCGAGCCGAAGTCAGCGATAAAAGCTTGAAATGTATTTTAGGTTTTTCCAGTCCGGTTCAGTACGATATCCCCAAGGGAATAGATGTCAAGGTTGATAAGCAGGTCAGCATTGTCGTTTCCGGCATGGACAAGGAATTGGTCGGCCGGGTTGCCGCCGAAATCAGAGCGTTGAGAAAACCGGAGCCTTATAAAGGCAAGGGGATCAAATATGCGGACGAATATATCAAGCGTAAAGCGGGTAAGTCGGCGAGCGCTTAATTCAATTAAATTTATGTGCGGTTAAAGAGGTATAAAATTGGCTTCCAAAAAGACGTTAAAGATAAGAGCAAAAAGAGAAAAAAGAACAAGATCAAAGCTTCATGGAACACAGGACAAGCCTCGTCTTTCCGTATTCCGGAGCGACAAGCACATTTACGTTCAGGCCATCAATGACACCCAGGCGAACACGTTGGCGACCGCATCCACTCTATGTCAGGAGTTGGTTGCACAGATTAAAGGCAAAAAGAAAGTTGATGTGGCCAGAGAAGTGGGCAAGTTGATTGCGGAGCGGTTAAAAGCCAAAGGCGTCGACAAGGTTGTTTTTGACCGGGGGAGATTTCTCTATCACGGCCGTGTGAAAGCATTGGCGGAAGCCGCCAGGGAAAATGGTCTTAAATTTTAATTTTTAAATAAAAAAGAATGTAAAGGAAAGAATCTTTGGACAGAAAAGAAATGAAAGAGATGGAACTCCTGGACAGGGTAGTTGCCATTAACAGAACGGCAAAAGTCGTCAAGGGCGGCAGGCGTTTTCGTTTCAGCGCCATTGTTGTTGTCGGCGACGGCAAGGGGATGGTCGGCGCGGGACTGGGCAAGGCTCATGAAGTGCCCGAAGCGATTCGCAAGGGGATGGACATGGCCAAAAAGAACATGGTGAAAGTCGCCGTCGTGGACAGAACCATTCCTTATGAAGTCATGGGACGTTACGGCGCGGGGAAAGTTTTGCTGAAACCCGCATCGGCAGGAACCGGATTGATTGCCGGTGGCGCGGTGCGCGCCGTGCTGGAAGTCGCCGGAGTTCATAATATTCTGACGAAATGTCTGGGTTCTCATAATCCGCACAATCTGGTGAAAGCAACGGTGGAAGGGCTCTGTCAGCTGAAGCACCCTGATACGATTGCAGCGCAGAGAGGGAAATAGTTCCGTTGAATAGACGTTGAGGTGAGTTGACGTGGGTAAAATGTTGAAAATAACAAAAGTAAAAAGCGAAATCGGTCGTCCCGAAAAACAGAAAAAAGTTCTGAAAGGAATGGGATTGACGAAATTAAATAAAACCGTAACTTTGGTTGACACTCCGCAGGTGCGCGGAATGATCAATAAAGTTATTCATCTGGTTTCTGTGGAAGAGTCAAAGGAGTAAAGTATGGATCTGGGATCGTTAAAGGCTCCTGCCGGTGCGACAAAAAAACGTAAGCGCGTGGGACGAGGAGATGCTTCCGGTCAGGGAGGAACGGCCGGTAAAGGTCACAAGGGACAGAAGGCTCGTTCCGGCGGCAAGGTGAGAGTCGCTTTCGAGGGCGGACAGATGCCGATGGCGCGTCGTCTCCCGAAACGAGGTTTCCGTAATCCTTTCAGAGAAGAATTCGTCGCTGTCAATATTTTGGATTTGTGCAGGAAATTCACCAAAGGCGCAGTGATTGATGAAGCGGCGCTTGTTCAAAGCGGCATTATCAAAGCCAAAGGCCGTAAAGTTAAAATCCTGGCCAAGGGAGAGATTGACTTCCCCGTTACGTTGAAAATAGCCAAAATCAGTCCCGCCGCGAAAAATAAAATCACGGCTGCGGGCGGTTCTGTAGAAGAGGTCGTATAAATTGTTAGAAGGACTCGGCAGCGTATCCAAGATTCCGGAATTGCAAAGAAGGATTTTATTCACGATCCTTCTTTTGGGCGTTTATCGCATTGGTGTTTACATTCCCACGCCGGGGATCGACAATATCGCCCTGCTGGCGTATTTCGATCAAGTCAAGGGTTCATTGTTCGGCTTGATGGATATGTTTGCCGGCGGCGCCTTCAGCAATTTCTCCATTTTTGCTCTGGGCATTATGCCCTACATCAGCGCATCGATTATTTTGCAATTGTTAACAATTGCCGTCCCTCACCTGGAAAAACTTTCCAAAGAAGGCGAGTCCGGCAGACGTAAAATAACCCAATATACGCGTTACGGCACAGTTGTGCTGAGTATGATTCAGGGCTTCGGCATTGCGTTCGGATTGCAGCAGATGGCCGGCCCTTCCGGGGCGCCCATTGTTTTACAGCCCGGAATAGGGTTTGTTCTCATGACGATGATTACGCTTACGTCCGGCACCGCGTTTATTATGTGGCTGGGTGAAACGATTACGGAGAAAGGCATCGGTAACGGCATCTCGCTGATCATTTTTGCCGGTATTGTCTGCCGGATACCGGCGGCCATCGGCAACACGTTCAGACTGGCGACAGCCGGAGAGCTCGGCGTTTTATTGATTTTATTAATTACCGTAATGATGGTAGCAGTTGTCGGCGCAATCGTTTTTGTAGAAGGTGGACAACGCCGCATTCCCGTTCAATACGCGAAAAGAGTTGTCGGGCGTAAAATGTACGGAGGACAGAGCACGCATTTGCCTCTCAAGGTTAATACGGCGGGCGTTATTCCCCCGATTTTCGCTTCGTCCGTGATCATGTTTCCGGCAACCATTGCCAATTTCGCGCCGCAGACCTGGATGCAGGATATTGCCGCTTATCTAGTGCCGGGAAGACTGGCGTACGAAGTTCTTTATGTCGCGTTTATTTTCTTCTTCTGCTACTTCTACACGGCGGTCACGTTTAAACCGGATGATGTTGCGGAAAATATGAAAAAATACGGTGGTTATGTGCCGGGAATAAGACCCGGTAAAAAGACAGCTGAATATATTGAAAATGTTCTGGAAAAGCTGACTTTCAGCGGAGCTATTTATGTCTCGATCGTTTGCGTTCTGCCGAGTGTTTTAATTTCGCAATTGAATGTTCCGTTTTATTTTGGTGGAACGGCGCTGCTAATTGTAGTTGGCGTGGCCATGGATACGGCAAGCCAGATTGAGTCTCATCTGCTGACAAGGCAATACGAAGGATTCATGAAAAAGGGACACCTTGCCCGCAGGAGATGACGGAAGACAATAATGGTTATTCTTAAGCTTCCGGAGGAAATTGAGAAAGCAAGAGCCAGCAACCGTATCGTTGCAGAAGTTTTAAGCAAACTCAGCGAAATGGTCAGGCCGGGCGTCAAAACGAAGGAACTGGACAAACTGGCGGAAGAGATTGCGGAAAAAAGAGGCGCCAAACCGGCTTTTAAAGGTTATCGCGGTTATCCGCACGCTCTTTGCATATCGGTAAATGAAGTGGTTGTGCACGGAATGCCTTCGGAACGGATATTGGAAGAAGGCGATATTCTGGGATTGGATTTTGGTATTTACTATCAGGGTTTTTTCGGCGATTCGGCCGTGACATTGCCGGTCGGTAAAATATCCGAAAAAGCGGCAAGGCTCATCAGCGTGACGCGTGAGAGCCTTTATGCCGGCATAGAGCAGGCCCGAGAGGGCAACCGACTGGGAGATATATCGGCCGCTGTTCAGTCTGCTGCGGAAGGTGCTGGATATTCGGTTGTCCGCGATTTTGTCGGCCATGGGATTGGCAAGAATCTGCATGAGGATCCTCAGATTCCCAATTTCGGGCAAAAAGGACGCGGAATTGAATTGAAAAAAGGGATGATTCTGGCCATTGAGCCGATGGTTAATGAAGGCAAATACAAAGTTCAGGTATTGCCCGACGGCTGGACGGTCGTCACCAAAGATGGCAGCCTGTCCGCGCACTTTGAACACTCAGTTGCCATTACGGACAATGGTCCTGATATATTGAGTATGTTGAGTTAGTGACGGCATAAGGTAAATTATTTTTAAGGTAACGATGTAAAATTATGGCGAAAGAGGAAGCAATAGAAGTTGAAGGGAGAGTTATTGAGCCTTTGCCCAATGCGATGTTCAGAGTAGAACTTGACAACGGACATAAGGTTTTGGCTCACATATCCGGTAAAATGCGTATGCATTTTATTAAAATACTGCCGGGGGACAAGGTCACCGTGGAACTTTCGCCTTATGATTTAACCCGCGGCAGGATTACTTACAGGACGAAGTAAAAATATTTTTTGCTGAAAATTAGGAGTTAAAATCGTGAAGGTCAGATCGTCGGTTAAAAAAATATGTGAGAAATGTAAGATTGTCAAACGCAAAGGCATTTTACGGGTCATTTGTGAGAATCCCAAGCATAAACAGCGGCAGGGATAGTTTTTAACATTCAGGAGGTTATTTAGGTGGCACGAATTTCAGGTGTTGATTTACCGAAAAATAAAAGAATGGAAGTTGCTTTGACGTATATTTACGGCATTGGTCCCGCCAAGGCAAGACAAATCCTGAAGAATTCCGGCGTGAGTCCCGACACCAGAACGGATGATCTGGCGGACTCGGAAATATCGGCAATCAGAGGCACAATCGACAAGGATCTTAAGGTGGAAGGCGATCTGCGCAGAGAAACATCCATGTCGGTCAAGCGCCTGATGGATATCGGATCTTATCGCGGGTTGCGACATCGCAAGGGACTGCCTGTTAGAGGACAGAGAACGCACACCAACAGCCGCACGAGAAAAGGTCCGCGTCGGGCCATCGCAGGCAAGAAAAAGTAAATTAAGGATTTCCATCTGGAGGCATAATGGCTAAGGCAGTCAGAAAAACTGGCAAAAAGAAAGAAAAGAAAAATATCACTGAAGGTGTCGCGCATATTCAGTCGACTTTTAATAATACTATCATCACCATTACCGATTTAAGCGGCAATGTGATCGCGTGGTCTTCATCCGGGATGCAGGGGTTTAAGGGTTCGCGTAAAAGCACCCCGTTTGCCGCGCAAATGGCCGCGGAAGATGTCGTGCGCAAAGCCAAAGAACAGGGGATGCGCAAAGTTCAAGTTTATATCAAAGGACCCGGAGCGGGCAGAGAATCGGCGCTTCGCTCATTGCAGATTGCCGGACTGACGATTACTTTGATTCGCGATGTGACGCCTGTTCCTCACAACGGTTGCAGGCCGCCGAAACGTCGCAGAGTGTAATAGATTATAAAAATAATAATTATTTCAGATAATTAAGGGAGGCTTTTTTGGCAAGGTATACGGATTCATCATGCAGATTATGTCGCCGTGAAGGTTTGAAGCTTTTTTTAAAAGGCGACAGGTGCTATTCGGAGAAGTGTTCCTTCGAAAGAAGGGATTATGTTCCCGGAGATCATGGTCAGATGCACAAAAAACAGCGTTCTGATTACGGTGTTCAGTTGAGGGAAAAACAGAAACTTAAAAGAATGTATGGTCTTCTGGAAAAACAATTCAGGGGATACTTTGATAAGGCTGATAAGCAAAAGGGCATCACAGGCACCAACTTGCTCGTCCTTCTCGAAAGAAGAATGGATAACATGGTCTTTCGTATGGGATTCGCCAATTCCCGAATTGAAGCCAGACAGTTGGTCAGCCATGCTCATTTTCTGGTGAACGGGAAACCGGTCAACATTCCATCGTGCCTGCTCAAAGCCGGCGATGAAGTCATCGTCAAGGAAGGCAGCCGTAAGGTGGTTCGCATTTCGGGAGCGATCGAAACAGTTGTCAGACGCGGTGTG
>JASEHT010000089.1 GCA_030018675.1 Smithella sp. | reverse complement strand
TATTAAAAGAAGCAAAAAAAGATGCAATTGTCATGCACTGTCTTCCGGCGCATCGCGGAGAAGAAATTACTGCTGATGTGATAGATGGTCCGCAATCGGTTGTTATCGACCAGGCGGAAAATCGTCTGCATGTGCAAAAAGCAATTATGGAAATGTTACTGATTTGACAAAAAGAAATTCTTCCTATTTTTAGCTGAAGAATATTCTTTAACCCATTTATCCCGTTTGTCGGGTGAGGAGGAATAAAAAGTGCCGGGAAAATTCAAGAAAGTTGTGTTGGCCTACTCAGGCGGATTAGATACATCGGTAATCGTACGCTGGCTGGTCGAGACTTATAAATGTGAGGTTATTTGCTTTGCGGCGGACGTCGGTCAAAAAGAAGAGCTTACCGGTCTTAAGGAAAAAGCGATCAAAACCGGTGCGAGCAAAATATATATTGATGATTTGCGGGAGGAATTCGCACGTGATTTTGTGTTCCCGGCATTGCGAGCCAATGCCCTTTATGAAGGCACCTATCTTCTGGGCACTTCTCTGGCGAGGCCGCTGATTGCAAAAAGACAAATTGAAATAGCCAGACTGGAAGGCGCCGACGCGGTCTCTCATGGTGCAACCGGGAAGGGAAATGATCAGGTTCGGTTTGAACTGACTTACTATGCATTAAATCCGGAAATAAAAATTATTGCCGCATGGAAGGATGATCATTGGAAGTTTGATTCCCGTGAATCAATGATTAATTACGCCGCGAAATATAAAATACCGATTCCCTTAACGAAAGCGAAACCCTACAGTTCAGATCGAAACCTTTTACATATTTCTCATGAAGGGGGAATTCTTGAAGACCCTTGGGCTGAACCGCCGGAAAACATTTTTGTGCTGACCAAATCACCGGAAGACGCGCCTGACAAACCGACCTATCTGGATATTGACTTTAAAAAAGGCAATCCCGTTTCTGTCAACGGCAAAAAAATGTCACCGGCAAAATTGATGGAATATGTTAATACGGTGGCCGGAGCCAATGGTATTGGACGCGTTGATATGGTGGAGAATCGTTTTGTAGGCATGAAGTCGAGAGGGGTTTATGAGACTCCGGGAGGAACTGTTCTCTGGGCTGCCCATCGGGCCGTAGAATCCATCACAATGGATAGGGAAGTGATGTTCATGAGAGATTCATTGATCCCTAAATACGCGCAGCTTGCCTATAATGGTTTCTGGTATTCGCCGGAAATGAAAATGCTTCAAACTTATATTGACGCAACCCAGGAAAACGTCACTGGTACAGCGCGAATGAAATTATATAAGGGAAATTGCATCGTCGTCGGGCGTAAATCACCGAATTCTCTTTACAGCGAAGCATTCGCGACATTTGAAAAAGATACGGTCTATAATCAAAAAGACGCTACAGGCTTTATCAAGTTGAACGGGTTGCGTTTGATCATTCAGAATATGCTGAAAAAATAAAAATTGATTTTTCGGAGAAATCCATGGGCAACACGAAAAAACCTTGGAGTGGCCGTTTTCAGAAAAAAACCGCGGCAAGTGTTGAAAAGTTTACGGCGTCGATTCATTTTGATAAAAGGCTTTATCCTTTCGATATTGAAGGTTCAATTGCCCACGCAATCATGCTGGCGAAGCAAAATATCATAACGAAAAAAGAAGCGCTGAAGATAATATCGACTCTTAAAAAAATAGGCAAAGATTTAGAAGCGGGCAAGATGAAATTTGACATGGCAGATGAAGATATACACATGGCCATTGAAAGGGAACTGACCAAACGTATCGGCGCAATAGGCGGAAAAATTCATTCCGGACGAAGTCGCAACGACCAGGTGGTTTTGGATACGAGACTTTATCTGCGCTCGGAAATAAAAATGTTAGTTGATCTTCTGAGAGGTTTGCAGGGTACATTAATAAAACTGGCAAAAAAAGAAATACGAACGATTATGCCCGGATATACACATATGCAGAAGGCCCAGCCGGTTTTGCTTTCCCACTATTTGCTAGCTTTTTTAGAAATGTTTGAGCGTGACGTTCAGCGTTTGAATGACTGTGAGAAGAGAGTCAATATCTGCCCGTTGGGTTCAGCGGCTCTTGCCGGAACGAGTTTGCCGATTGACCGCGGCCAGACCTCCCGGACATTAAATTTTGCTTCTTTGAGCAGAAATAGCATGGATGCTGTTGCGGACAGGGACTTTATCGCCGAGTTTGTTTTTGACGCTTCCTTAATCATGATGCATTTGAGCCGATTCTGCGAAGATTTGATTTTATGGTCGACCGAAGAATTTAGTTTTATTGAAATCTCCGACGCCTATACAACAGGCAGCAGTATTATGCCCCAGAAGAAGAATCCGGATGTTGCGGAATTAATAAGAGGAAAAACAGCAAGAGTCTACGGAAGTCTGATGACCATTATGACACTTTTAAAAGGTCTCCCTATGACTTACAATCGCGATTTACAGGAAGACAAAGAACCTTTATTTGAAGCGGTGGATACTGTTAAAAATTGTTTGACGGTGTTTACAGAGATGATCGTCAATACCAAATTCAATGCGGAAAATATGTATCTGGCGGCAAAAGGAGGTTTTTCCGCAGCGACAGACATAGCGGAATATCTGGTAAAAAAAGGAATACCCTTTCGCGCTGCGCACGAAATAGTCGGCAAAATAGTGGCTTATTGTTTGGAAAACAACAAAGAACTGGAATATTTAAGTGTAAAAGAATATCAGAAATTTGACAAAAACATCGGCAAAGATATACATAATGTAGTCAAAATTGAAAACGTGGTTAATTCGCGAAAGCATGCTGGCGGAACTGCAACAAAACAAGTCATCGATAGGTTGAATGAATTTGAAAAAATTATTGATAATCATTAATTTAACATTTTTTATATTGAATTTATCGTTTTTGATAGGATGCGGCATTAAAGCCAATCCGCGTCCGCAATTAGACAAACAAGTTGAAAATCAGATGATTCATGAAAAATGAATGTTCCGCCTGACAAGAATGGATGATAAAATACTAAATTAATATCTCGAAACATGAGGAGGTCTTTATATGTTCCGTGGCGCGATGGTAGCGATTGTTACCCCTTTTAAAAACAACAAAATTGATGAAGATGCATTGCGGGATCTCATAGAAATTCAGATTGCCAATGGGACGGATGCGATAGTTCCCTGCGGAACTACCGGAGAATCAGCAACGCTAACACATGAAGAGCATGACCGGGTCATTGAAATTACAATTGAAGCGGTAAAGAAGAGAGTTCCTGTCATTGCGGGCACCGGGTCCAATAATACCGCTGAAGCGCTTCGTTTGACAAAACATGCTTATAACGCAGGCGCTGACGGAGCCCTCATTGTTTGTCCATATTATAACCGACCGACTCAGGAGGGCCTTTATCAGCATTTTAAGATCATTGCTGAAAGCGTTCCATTGCCCATTATTCCATATAATATTCCGGGCCGTACCGGAGTTAATTTAACGCCTGAAATGGTTGCGAAACTGTCCCGGATCAGCAATATCGTCGGAATTAAGGAAGCATCGGGCTCCATCAAACAGATGAATGATATTATAAATTTGTGTGACAAGGATTTTTCTATCTTGTCCGGTGACGATATTTTTACATTGCCCTTACTCTCGATGGGCGGCGCAGGGGTAATATCCGTTATATCCAATGTTGCTCCGGCAGACATGGCAGGATTGGTTGATGCTTTTTCAGCGACTGATCTGGCAAAAGCCCGAGCCCTGCATCAAAAAATGAGCCCTCTGATAGATGCTTTATTTCTGGAAGTCAACCCGATTCCGGTAAAAGCGGCATTGGTAATGATGGGAAAAATCAATTACGAGTACAGGCTGCCTCTTTGCGCAATGTCCAACCAGAACTATGCAAGGCTCAAAAAAGTCATGACGGACTATGGTTTAATCAAATAAATATTTTGATAAGACATCAAAGGAGAATAATATTATGGTGAAAGCCGTTGTTACCGGAGCCGCTGGAAGGATGGGAGGAAAAATCATCAGCCTTATTTCATCGACAGAAGGTATCAAGGTGGTTGGAGCGATAGAGGCTGCCGGCCATCCCATTGTCGGTCGTGACATAGGCCAGGGACTGGGTAAGACGAAAATAATTGTCTGCGACGACCTGAAAAAATGCGTTGATGACGCAGATGTTGTCATAGATTTCACGAATCATGAAGCGTCCCTGCATTACCTGAAAATTGCGCGGAGTACGAATCGCGCCATCGTTATAGGATCCACAGGATTTAACAGTTCTGAAATGGAGGAAATCATAGCATTGTCTTCGGAAACCCGCTGCGTATTGACCCCCAATATGAGTGTAGGAGTCAACGTCATGCTCAAAGTTCTCGAGTATTGCTCGGGAATACTCAAGGACGATTACGATGTCGAAATAATCGAAGCTCACCATAATCTAAAAAAAGATGCGCCCAGCGGAACGGCCATGGAAATGGCGAGAGTGATCGCGAAAAAGCTTGGAAGAGATATGGGTGAATCTCTGGTTTATTCACGACAGGGAATGATCGGAGAAAGGACAAAGAAAGAAATCGGCATGCAAACCATACGCGCCGGGGATATAGTGGGAGACCATACGGTCATTTTCGCCGGAGTCGGAGAAAGGCTCGAGTTTATTCATCGGGCTCACAGCCGTGATAATTTTGCCAAAGGCGCAATTCGTGCGGCACAGTGGATTGTAAATCAGAAAAACGGGCTGTATGATATGCAGGACGTGCTAGGGTTAAGTGACAGGACTCAATAAAGGTGATCTGAAGATTTGGACAGCGGCATTATTTGTTTTATCGGAATTGGATCCAATCTCGGAAATTCTCAAAAAAACTGTCAACGTGCAGTTGAGTTTCTTTCCGAAACAAAAGACATTGACTTAACGTCGATATCTTCTTTTTATAAAACAGAACCGGTTGGAGTGAAAGAGCAGAATGATTTTACTAATGCGGTTGTGGAAATCAGAACACTTTTGTCTGCAGATACATTACTGTGCGTTTTGCAGGATATTGAAAAGAGAATGGGGCGGGAGAGAAAAGAGAAGGGTGCTCCCAGAATTATCGATTTGGATTTGCTTTTTTACGGTCAGCATGTAATTCGTGAGACAAATATGATAATTCCTCATCCTGAACTTCATAAAAGAAGATTTGTTCTGGAGCCGCTTTGCGAAATTGCTTCATATTTTATTCATCCGTCTTATGGCATATCGGTTCGCGGGTTAATGGATCGTTTGGTTGATAAAAAGTCAGTAGAAAGAATAAAAAAATAGGACTATGATAATTCGTCTTTTTGTATTTTTAATTTCAGTCTATGTTTTGTATCGAATTGTTAAAGGCATCAGACATTTACAAGGCGGGAAAAAACAAAATTATGAATCCAAAACAATATCAGCGGATGGAGAGGATCTGGTGCAAGATCCGGTTTGTCATACGTACATCCCCATGAGTCAGGCTTACAAAAAAGATATATCCGGTCGAATTTATTATTTTTGCAGTAAAGAATGTAGCGATAAATATAAATTACAGAACAATCATTAAATACAAAAATACAGGAGAGGATATGAAATTTTTTATTGATACAGCGAATATCGAAGAAATAAAAGAAGGTCTTGCTCTGGGAATGGTTGACGGAGTCACAACGAATCCGTCGCTCATTGCCAAAGAAAAAAAAGGATTTGATGCGGTTGTCAAAGAGATTCTTAAGGCTGTTGATGGACCCGTCAGTCTGGAGGTTGTCAGTGAGAGCGCGAAAGACATGTTTGCAGAAGGTAAAAAACTTGCACGTCTGGGGAAAAATGTCGTTATTAAAGTTCCTTTGTCCACGGAAGGATTAAAAGCGACAAGAATGTTCGCAGATGCCGGCATTGCTGTAAATCAGACCTTGATATTCTCCCCGATTCAGGCCCTGATGGCTGCAAAAGCTGGAGCGCGATATGTGAGCCCTTTCGTAGGCCGCCTTGATGACATAGCGCATGATGGCATGGAATTGGTGGAACAAATCGTAGCCATATACGAAAATTACTTCTTTGAGACAGAAATAATCGTGGCCAGCATTCGTCATCCACGACATGTTTTAGATGCGGCTTTAATGGGTGCGGATATAGCGACCATCCCATTTAAAGTGATTGCCCAATTAATAAAACATCCGCTCACAGAACGAGGGATTGAAATATTTTTGAATGACTGGAAAAAGGTTCCCGGAAAATAACAGTTTGCTCATGATTCATTTTTCATAAGGGATGAAACAATGATTTCCAAACGCGAAACGTTTAATTTGCCCAATACCATTACCTTAATGAGAATAGGTGTGGTTCCTTTTCTGTTTCTTCTGCTTTCAGAGCCGGGACCCTTCTGGAGCATGATGATCGCCGGTCTTTTTGTACTGGCGTCCATCACGGATCTGCTCGACGGCTTTGTTGCGCGCCGCTACAATCTGATTACCACGCTGGGAAAGTTTCTCGATCCGCTGGCGGACAAGCTCATTGTCAATACGGCGATGATTCTGATGATTCCTCTTGGGCGGATCGACGCCTGGATCGTGGCGATTATCATTATGCGAGATCTGATTGTTGACGGCATTCGATCCATTTCTTCATCGGAGGGCATCTACATTCAGGCCAGTGTTTTAGGGAAACAAAAAACGCTGGCGCAGATCATCGCCGTCACGGCGCTGATAATTCACCACCCCTTCTGGGGGCTGGATCCGCATCGCGTGGGGACGCTGATTTTATACGTAGCTTTTTTTCTTACGATTTATTCCGGTATGGATTACTTTATCAAATTCTATCGGGGTATCGGAAAGAAATAATGCGGATGAAATGCAATTTTTCATTGACAAGAACGGACGATCTGTTATATTCACCGCCGTTCCTTCTGAGCGGGCGTAACTCAGCGGTAGAGTGCTACCTTGCCAAGGTAGACGTCGACGGTTCAAATCCGTTCGCCCGCTCCATTTTTTTTTATGTGGCGGCATAGCCAAGTGGCTAAGGCAGCGGTCTGCAAAACCGTTATTCCCCGGTTCAAGTCCGGGTGCCGCCTCCAAATTTATTGAGGAGTTTACTTTTTATCGAGAAGTAGCTCCTTTTTCTTTTCATCATGATACAGTGTGTTTATAGGCGTTTTGTAAGTAAATAATTCTTTATTAACAAATACTTATATATTATTTTATATCCTATACTTAAATAGTGATTGATTGTTGACTATTAGTTCATAAAGTGATATTATACCGATCTATTATGGAAAGGCAGGCAAAAAATAAAATGTTTAAAGTTGGTGACTTGGCAGTGTATCCTGCTCATGGAGTGGGAGTCATTGAAGCCATTGAAAATAAAGAAGTAATGGGAAAAAAGCAATCATTTTACGTCATGAAAATCATGGGTAACGGAATGAAGATCATGATTCCGATGATGAGTGTTAAGGCTGTTGGATTGCGTGAAATCATTTTAGAGAAAGAAATACCTAAAGTATATGAAATTTTGCGCAATAAAGACGTGACAATCGATAAACAGACCTGGAATAAGCGCTACAGAGAATATCTGGAAAGAATAAAAACCGGTTCGGTTTTTGAAATTGCAGGTGTTTTACGCGACTTGTTTATATTGAAGAGCGACAAGAATCTCTCTTTTGGCGAAAGAAAAATGATGGACACCGCCAAAAATTTGCTGGTGAAAGAACTGTCTGTGGCCACAAACTCTCAAGAATCGGAAGTTGAAAACAATTTACAGAAAATATTTACAGTTCAATAAAAATTCTTCTTCACCGTCACATATGAGTTCTTTGATAAATCAATAGAGATAAACTGCTTCTAAAGTAAACAGTATTTTCCTCCGAAGCCTTTTTATAAATATTTTTATTATCTTTTAAATTTTATATTATCATTACAATTCAGGGGGAGGTGAAATAATTGCTGAATAAAGTTATATTTTTTCTTGCATGTTCATTAAGTGGTTATTGTATTGTCTATTATACCTCATCAGATTCTTATTTAATCATCAAATCCATTGCAGGCCTTGTCAGCGGATTAATCATTGCATTAATTATTCTAAAAATCGAAAAAGATGTTCGTAAATACTCAATAAAAGTTATTCTCGGCGGAGTGGCAGGGATCGTCATTGGTCTGCTTATCGCGTTCATGTTCGGCTTCGGATTAAATTTCATCAGTAAAATCAATGACAATCAACAGGCCTTGCCATGGATTTACCTGTTCATAACGATTATATTCAGCTATTTGGGTTTGACCATTGGCGCCAATAAGGTTGAAGAAATCAGTTTTGCCGGTATAGATTCCCAAAAGACATCCGATCATCGCATTCTCGATACAAGCGTCATCATTGAAGGGCGCATAGCCGATATCTGCGATTCAGGATTTATTGAAGGCGAATTAATAGTGCCGCGATTTGTTTTGAATGAATTGCAACTGGTCGCTGATTCTTCCGATTCGATGAAAAGGTTAAGGGGAAGGCGCGGGCTTGACGTTCTTAACCATTTGCAGAAAAGCTTAAATGTCAATATTGAAATCATTGATCAGGACTTTCCCAAGATTAAGGGTGTTGACGGCAAACTGGTGGCTTTGGCGAAGCAGTTGAACGCGAAACTGATAACCAATGATTATAATCTGAATAAAGTCGCCGAACTGCAGGGAATTCGTGTTTTAAATATCAATGAACTTGCTAATGCGATGAAACCGGTTGTTCTTCCTGGCGAACAAATGACTGTAAAAATTGTCCGGGAAGGTAAAGAAGCAGGGCAGGGCGTTGCTTACCTTGATGACGGGACGATGATTATCGTCGAAAATGCTCATAAATTGGTTAATCAGAATGTTCATGTCGTCGTAACCAGTGTTTTACAAACCACTGCCGGTCGAATGATTTTTTCAGAATTGAAAGAAATAGCAGATAGAGAGGACTAAAATATTTGTTCATCGAAAGCCCGGGATTGACTCATCCCGGG